>JACZJL010000039.1 GCA_014860585.1 Bacteroidales bacterium
CCAAACGTCCAATGCCAAAAAACAAGGAATCTTTGATTCCGTAGCTTTTTCGAGCATCCCGCACCAAAGGTCGGGACGCCAAACGCCCAACCCTTCAACCCTTCAACCCTTTCAGCAATGATACCCAATAAAGAATCACAAAATGTTGAGTTCAAGCAGGGATGGCATGACGACTATCTGAAACACCTGTGTGCGTTTGCAAATGGCCGGGGTGGCAAACTTTACCTGGGCATCAGCGATGACGGTACCGTTGTGGGAGTAAATAATGCCAAAAAGCTATTGGAAGACATTCCCAACAAAGTCATTCAACGATTAGGAATCACAGTTGATGTGGAGCTAAAGGATTACAACCGTAAAGACTTGATCGAAATTATTGTAAACCCTGTTTCCGTTCCAATTTCATACCATGGCAAATACTATATTCGCAGTGGAAGCACAGTGCAGGAGCTCAGCGGTCACGAACTCAGAAGGTTCATCCTACAAAAAGACAACATCTCCTGGGATGAAATAACGATTCCGGACGCAAAAATTGATGATCTGGACGAACCATTGATAATGCGTTTTCTGTCAAAGGCTGTTGACACCAAAAGATTATCAGGTGCTGCGATCAAAGAAGACATAAGTTTACTGTTAAATAGAGCCTGCCAGAAAACTCTCTATAATAGATTTTCAACGATTTATTTGCCCCGCCCTAAAGGGAGTAAATCGTTGAAAATCATTGCTCCCTTTAGGGATGGGGTCAACAATGATTTTCAACATTAATAGTTTTCTGGCAGAGACTAAACAAGCTCGACCTGTTAAACGATAAAGGCGAACTTACACGTGCAGCGATATTGCTTTTTGGAAAACGACCACGCAAATACATCCGCTCTGCCACGGTAAAGCTGGGACGATTTGGAGACTCTGACACTGATTTGATCAGCCATGACATTATTGAAGGAAGTATTCTCGACATGCCAGAACGTATCCTTGATCTGCTCAGGACAAAGTATTTGAGCTCACCAATTTATTATGAAGGAATTGAGCGCAAGGAAAAATTAGAGTATCCCGAAAAAGCACTCCGGGAGGCATTACTTAATGCAATCGTGCACAGGGATTATGGTGTGCAAACCGATGTAACAATTCGGGTGTACAGCAATAAGATCGTATTTTGGAACAGTGGTCCGTTGATTGCACCTTTAAACCTTGAATTGCTAAAACAAGAACACCCTTCAAAAAGAAGAAACCCACTTATTGCAAATGTATTTTTTAGGTATGGATATATTGAGGCCTGGGGTAGAGGTATTCTTTTGATGATGGAAGAAGCTGCCAAAGCAGGCTTGCCTGAGCCTGTGCTTGAAGAATATGCCGGTGGTATACAGGTAACATTCTTGAAAAACAGCACAGAAACTGAAGGGAAAAGTGTGGAGAAAAGTGTGGAGAAAATAGTTGCTTTGATTTTAAACAATCCTTCTATTACCCAAAAAGAAATGGCAAAACAAACAGGATTATCAAGACGTGGGGTAGAAAAAAACATTGGCATTTTGAAAAAGAAGGGTGTAATCACACGCATCGGCCCTGCTAAAGGAGGCCACTGGCAAATAATTGACAGGCAAAAGGAATAACACGCATCCCGCGGATTCCCCGCCCTCGCCGGATGCAACGAAACCAACGTCAAACACCAAACATTTACACTGAGCCTTCGGCGTGAGACTTCGGCGTGAGACTTCGGCGTGAGCGCTCAGTCGAACGCTCAGTCGAACGCTCAGTCGAACGATTGCCGAAGTGCCAAACAACAAACAACGAACAACAAATTGAGCGAAGCGAAATCCCGAGAGTGAAGCGATTCGGGACACTGAACACCAAACATAAAACCTGAAAAAATACAAACCCGGACTTTACAACTTGTAAATGTTCCTTTATGCCTTTAAATTACTAAACCTCGAAACACTAAACTTCTCAACTTCCAAAACCTTCAACTCTTCAAACAAAAAATACAAAAACCGAAATTTACAATTCTAATAATAAATATTCAAAGCAATGAAAGTCTTAATACTTGCAGGAGGAATGGGAACTCGATTATCTGAAGAAACCATTCTAAAACCAAAACCTATGGTTGAAATTGGTGGGAAACCCATTCTATGGCATATTATGAAATCATACTCATTTTATGGATTCAATGAATTTATTATACTCTGTGGTTACAAAGGCTATATGATTAAAGAATACTTTGCAAATTATTTTCTGCATATGGCTGATTTTACGATTGATATGGCTAATAACAGCATTACAAATCATAATTGCTATGCTGAGCCATGGAAGGTTACGCTGATTGATACTGGGCTTGAAACCATGACAGGCAGTAGAATCAAAAAGGTGAGGGCTTACATAGGGAATGAACCTTTCTTGCTTACTTACGGAGATGGGGTGTCTGATGTGAATATCAATGTGTTGATAAAATACCACAAAGAGCATGGGAAAGCGATAACCATAACCTCTGTACAACCTGAAGGGCGATATGGATCATTAGTAGTAAATCAGGAAAATAGAGTTTTGTCGTTTCAAGAAAAGCCAAAAGGAGATGGCGCTTGGGTTAATGCCGGTTTTTTCGTTTGTCAACCTGAAGTGTTTGATTACATACCTGATGGTGAAACGATAATTTTTGAAAGAGAACCCTTGGAAGGACTTGCAAAAGACGGAGAACTTTTTACCTACAAACATGAAGGCTTTTGGAAACCAATGGATACCCAACGTGATAAAGGTCAGTTAGAGATATTAATTGAAAAAAATAAAGCGCCATGGATAAAATGGTAAAGGAAAACATTTTCAGCGAAAGTTTTCTTGGACGCAAGGTTCTGATAACAGGACATACTGGTTTTAAAGGTTCTTGGCTTGCACTTCTATTGGATAAATTTGGTGCAAAGGTTTATGGATATGCGCTTGAGCCTCCAACAAATCCAAATTTATTTGAAGCAGCACGAATTAATGAGTTAATAACTTCTTACATTGCTGATATTCGCGATTTTAAAAAATTGAACGATGTAATTAAGGAGGTCAACCCCGATCTAATTTTCCACATGGCTGCACAGGCTATTGTCAGGGAGTCTTATAAGAATCCTGTGGACACCTATTCTACTAATGTAATGGGTACAGTAAACCTCTTTGAAGCAATAAGGCAGAATCCAGGAAAAAGAGTTGTTATTAATGTGACTACTGATAAATGTTATGAAAACCGCGAATGGTACTGGGGTTATCGCGAAAATGAACCATTGGGTGGGTATGATCCATACTCTAACAGTAAAGGATGTTCCGAATTAGTAACATCATCTTTTAGAAACTCTTTTTTTAATCAGCATGATTTTGATAAACATGGTGTGGCACTGGCTTCAGCACGTGCAGGAAATGTTATTGGAGGCGGTGACTGGGCGCCGGATCGGCTTATTCCTGATTTTATCAAAGCAATAAGCAGTGGCGAAAAATTGCTCATCAGAAGCCCTTACGCAATAAGACCATGGCAACATGTGCTGGAACCTCTTACAGGGTACATGACATTAGCAGTAAAATTACTAGCTGATGGTCCAGCCTTTTCACAGGCATACAATTTTGGACCTGAGGATGCTGAGGCCAGAAATGTGGAATGGATCAGTAAAACTTTATGTGAATTATGGGGTGAAGGAGCGGAATATTCTATTGATTCCAATCCACAACCGCATGAAGCTAAATACCTGAGGTTAGACTGTTCAAAAGCAAAAGCAGAGCTGGGCTGGGCACCTAAATGGAATGTCTATCAGGCGCTCCAAAGTATCGTTGAATGGAATAAAGCCTGGTTGCATAAAAAAGATGTGAGAAATGTTTGTTATCAACAAATTGAAAACTATTTAAAATTGCTGTAAATCATGAATGGACATCTTTTACTCCGTAATGAAATCATTCAAAAAACAAAAGAATATTACAAAGCGCGTTTTGCAACTCAGGAATACACTCCGGGAAAAACACGCGTAAATTACGCCGGTCGTGTATTTAATGAAGATGAACTAGTAAATGCTATAGAAGCATCGCTGGACTTCTGGCTTACTGAAGGCCGTTTCTCTGAAGAATTTGCAGAAAAAATTTCCGACTTTTTAGGCATAGAACATGTGCTGTTGACCAATTCAGGTTCTTCAGCCAATTTACTTGCTTTTGCAGCATTAACATCCGAAAAACTTGGTGAGAAACGCCTAAAGCCCGGAGATGAAGTGATTTCAGTTGCTGCAGGTTTTCCCGCTACAGTAACTCCAATAATCCAATATGGACTTGTACCGGTTTTTGTTGATATCACAATACCTACGTACAATATTGATGTGGAAATGATGCGCAAAGCCATTACTCCGAAAACAAGATGTATTTTTATCGCTCACACGCTTGGCAATCCCTTTGATCTTGACGAAGTGATGCAATTGGCAAAAGAACACGACCTATGGGTTATAGAGGATAATTGTGATGCCTTTGGCAGCAAATACAAGGAAAAGAAAACCGGAACATTCGGCCATTTATCAACTATTTCATTTTATCCGGCACACCACATTACTACAGGCGAAGGTGGTGCAATATGCACCAACAACCCTCATTTGGCAAACTTAGTTCGTGCTTTCCGCGACTGGGGTCGTGATTGCTATTGTGCAGGAGGGGAGAATAATACATGTGGAAAACGATTCAGTCAGCAATTTGGAAATTTGCCTTTTGGATATGATCATAAATATGTTTATTCTGAAGTTGGATACAATCTGAAAATGACAGACATTCAGGCTGCAATTGGCTCTGCTCAAATGGAAAAACTGGACTTTTTTGTAGAAGCCAGAAAGAAAAACTATCGTTCATGGCTTGAGATATTCTCTAAATATCCAAAATACTTCACATTGCCTGAAGCTACCCAAAATGCTGATCCATCATGGTTTGCATTCATTGTAACGCTGAAGGATAATGTAACTTTTAAAAGAGATGAAATAACTTTTTTCCTAAACAACAATTTGATTGAAACCCGCAATCTTTTCGCGGGTAATATGATAAAACAACCTGGTTTCGTTGGCCGTAATTGGCGAGTTGCTGATCATCTCAATAATACCGACTACATTATGAATAATACCTTTTTTCTGGGTACATATCCGGGTATAACTGAACCAATGTTCAGTTATGCCGAAGAGAAAATAGCCGAATTTATTAAAGCGTACTAGTCAAAATGGCTGTCATTAAAAAGTATACTGCTGAGGTAGTGTCTGTTAAATCGGAAATAGCCGATGTATATACTGTGGAATTTTGTTCCAAAGGGAAACCCTTTAAATACGCACCGGGGCAATTTCTTCATCTTGCCCTTGATCAATACGATCCAAGTATGCAATGGCCTGAATCTCGCTGTTTTAGTATGCAATCGGCACCCGATGAAGAATTCATAAGAATTACTTATGCAGTAAAAGGAAGCTTTACTCATAGGATGAAAGAAGAATTATCAGACGGGAAAATTGTCACACTCAAACTGCCTTACGGCGATTTGTTTACCCAACCTCATAGAAAAGAAAAAGTTGTTTTCATTGCCGGAGGCACGGGCATTACCCCATTCTTATCACTTTTTAATCATTTCTCGTTCAAGGAATATGTAAATCCTAGTATTTACATGGGCTTCCGCCGAAAGGCCTTTGACATATACGCTACTGAATTAAAACATGTTGAGCAGTTCATTCAATCAGTTTCCTATGAGGATTACAATGGTATGTTGGATATTAAATCTATTTTTCAAGCAAATGGGGTTGATAGTACATATTTTTTATCAGGCCCTCCTCAAATGATTAAACACTTTCGACAATACTTGATTATTAATAACGTGATGGAAAATCATGTCCTTACGGATGAATGGGAGTAGGTAAACGGGATTAAAAAAGGAACTTTAAACTTAAAATAATTCAAAATGATTTTATTTAGACACAACGATTTAGTTTTTGAACTGAGTACGCCTGAGTATGAACTTCCTGTTTTTGGTTTTAAGATAGGCGAGTTAAGATTGATTAATGCGTCAATTCCAAACACTACGAATTTTGATATCATACCCTTGTCAGGAATTATAAACTACTTTACCGAACATAATATTAGAATTTGTACTTTTCGCGGCAAAGAAGATATCACAGTAGTAAGGGAACTCGAAAAGAGCGGATTCTTATTTGTAAGTTCTTATAATGTAGTGGAGTGTGCTAAAAATGACTTTAGACCTATAAACATAGTTTCTAAGTTTAATGTCGAGGTGGCAAAGGAAAGCGATTTTGATGAGATCCTGGCGATTGAAAAATTGGTGAAAGACTATTCAACTTTTTCTATCGATCCATTGATCAGTGACAATGCTTCATCAACAAGAAATGTAATAAGGGTTCGATCACATTTTTCGAAGAAGAATCACCGAATTTATATTGTGAAAGTGGATTCAATTATTGCTGGGTTTATTCAATTTGTTATTGATTACGAAAACCGTATAGCACACACATTAAATGCAGCTATTAGACCAGAATATCAGGGGAATAATATTGGAAAAGTACTTTTTTCCGACTCTTTTGAAGCTGTTTTTAATGATAATTGTGATTTGATAACAAGCGATTATAGTACTCAAAATATTGGATCTGCAAGGCTGCATGAAAAGTGCAACTTTAAAATAATACGTCATGATATACATTTAAGACTTTTTTTAGAAAATATAAATTGTAAATAATATGAACAATAAAATGATTTTAACTGCCGGCCCATCAATCACTCAAAAAGAGATTGACTATGTAAACGATGCCGTAAGAAACGGATGGAATGAAAATTGGGGCGATTACATTAAGAAATTTGAAAAATCATTCGCTGATTATATCGGCGTAAAACATGCACTCACCACTTCATCTTGTACCGGCGCGCTGCATCTTGCATTAGTTGCCCTGGGTGTCGGAAAGGGTGATGAGGTGATTGTCCCTGATATTTCCTGGGTGGCAACCGCAAGTGCGGTCCGATACGTAGATGCAATCCCGGTATTTGCTGATGTATTGCCCGATTCGTGGTGTATAGATCCCAAAAGTATTGAACAGCGAATTACATCAAAAACCAAAGCTGTTATTCCGGTACATCTTTATGGCCAGCCAGCCAACATGGCTGGGGTGATGAGAATTGCAAAAAAACACAATCTCAAGGTTGTCGAGGATGCTGCCCCTGCCATTGGTGCAGAATTTGACCGCAAGCGAACCGGCAACTTTGGCGATATTGCCTGCTTTAGCTTCCAGGGTGCAAAACTCATGTCAACCGGCGAAGGTGGTATGATTGTGACAAACAACTCTGAATTATTTGAAATACTAAAACACTATGCGGAACATGGAAGATCGTCAACCGGTTTCGACATCAGCGACATTGGTTTCAAATACAAGATGTCTAATATTCAGGCTGCTTTAGGTTTAGCACAATTAGAGCGTATCGGTGAATTGATTGATCGCAAAGAGCAATTATTCACCTGGTACTATAACGAGCTGAAAGATATAGATGGATTGCTATTCAACAAAGTAAATACTGAAACCGAAAAATCGATCTATTGGATGAGTTCAATTGTGTTAAATAAGGATTTTGGAATCTCCCGGGATAAGTTAATTGAACAACTCAGAGACAATATGATAGACTCTCGCCCCTTCTTCCCCAAAATCAGTTCGTTTAGAATGTTTGAAGAGTGCAACAATCCAGTAGCTGAGCATATTTCAAAGAATGGTATTAACCTGCCAAGCGGACACGACAGAACTTATGAGGAAGTTAAATATATTTGCGATACAATCAAAAAAATACTCTGTTGATAATTAGTATGCCTGCTCTGCTAAATCATCAGCCTTTTTTTTACAATTAGACCATCGTGTTATTATACTGTTTTAAATTAAAACCATGAAAGTAACAACTTTTATTGCTAATTTCTTTGCGGAAAAAAAAATAGACATTGTATTTGAATTGCAGGGCGGAATGATCACAAGGATTATTGATGAGATACACAAGCTAGGGTCAATTAAAATAGTTAGTATGCATCACGAACAGGCTGCCTCTTTTGCTGCCGATGCGTTTGCGAGAATTACAAATAAGCCTGCAGTTGCTATGGCAACAAGCGGTCCTGGCGCAACAAATTTGATTACAGGTATAGGTAGTTGCTATTTCGATTCTGTGCCTGCAATATTCATAACCGGGCAAGTAAATATCAGTGAACAAAAAGGCAACAAACCTACACGGCAAATAGGTTTTCAGGAGACAGACATAATTTCAATCGTAAAACCTATAACCAAAGCAGCCTATAAAATTGAATCTTCCTCAGAAATTCCGGCTGTTTTTGCAGATGCTTATGATTTGTGTTTGGAAGGCAGGCCAGGCCCAGTATTGATTGATATTCCGATGGATGTTCAAAACCAAAATATAGCAGAGATGTTTTTAAATGTTCCTGTTAAGGCAGAGAAACTGCAAAACCATGAGGACATTAATATCTTTATCAAACAATTCAAACAAGCTTTGTTAAACAGCAAAAAGCCATTGTGTTTGGTTGGACGCGGTATCAGGGTTTCAGGAGCAAATGAAAAGTTATTGAAGTTTGTCGAAAGGTACAATATACCTTTAGTCTCTTCATTATTGGCGGTAGATGCAATACCTTACGATCATCCTTTACGAGTTGGATTTATTGGTACCTATGGCAACAGATGGGCAAATTGGGCTTTAGGCTCATGTGATCTGCTCTTGGTAATGGGTAGCAGGCTTGATTTGCGGCAGACTGGTATTGATGCTGAATCATTTAAGGCAAATAAAACGATTTTTCATATAGATATTGATAGCGCTGAGTTGAATAACAGGATTACTGATTGTGTTGTCCTGAATGAAGATCTAAAATGTTTTCTTGATGAAATGAACAGGTCAGATTTAATCAGTAATGCTCAGAATGAATGGTTAGCTGAGATAAAAGAAAGGTATGCTATGCTTCCGGATACAAATGAGTTGAAATCCATAAGGGGTATCAATCCTAATGAGTTTTTACATTTACTTTCTCAATCGTCTGGATTAGCAGGAGCATATACAACAGATGTTGGAAATAATCAGATGTGGGCTGCACAATCAATTGAAATACAAGAAGGCCAGCACTTTTTATCCTGTGGTGGGATGGGAGCAATGGGTTACTCTCTGCCGGCTGCAATTGGAGCAGCTTTTGCGTTGCCTGCAACACCTATAGTTTCAATATCGGGTGATGGGGGGTTTCAAATTAATATTCAGGAACTACAGACAATTGTTAGAAATAACCTTCCTGTCAAAATTATCATCTTAAATAATCACTGTCTCGGCATGATCCGGCAATTTCAAGACGCCTATTTTGATAGCGTTTATCAATCAACAGTTTGGGGGTATACGGCTCCTGATTTCGTAAAAGTTGCTTCGGCTTACGGTATTGATGCTATTAGCATTAGCCAAAGTGAAGATATTGATAATGCACTTCAGTTAATGTGGAAGGAACCACTAAAGCCATTTTTGCTGAATGTTGAAATAGACATTCACACCAATGTTTATCCCAAAATGATGTACGGCAGCCCAATTACGAAAATGGAACCTCCGGTTGAATAATTCATCTAATAAACTATCACACATTACTTCATGAAACTAATATCTATAATCACCCCCGTATTCAACGAAGAGGATAACATAAAGGATTGTTACTTTGCTGTGAAAAATGTCTTTGAAACCCACTTAAAGGATTATAATTATGAGCATATCTTCGCTGATAATGCGTCAACAGATAATAGTTTGAGGGTTATAAAGGAAATTGCAGCAACTGATAAAAGGGTTAAAATAATTGTTAACTCACGCAACTTCGGTGCTTCAAAATCCTCTTTTAACAGTTTAATGTACGCTAAAGGTGATGCTGCTATTTATACAATCGCTGCAGATTTGCAAGATCCCCCCGATATGATTCCTGACTTCATCAAAAAGTGGGAAAGTGGATATCAGATAGTTTATGGAGTAAGAGAAACAAGGGAAGAAAATAGTTTGCTCACGTTTATCAGGAAAAGATATTATCGGATGGTACGATCGCTGTCCGAATTTGATATTCCTAATGACGTAGGTGATTTTCAATTACTTGACAAAATTGTTGTTGATAACCTAAGGAAATATGATGATTACTTCCCTTACGTAAGAGGTTTAATAGCTCAAACAGGTTTTGACGCCGCAGGCATAAAGTATAAACATAAAAAACGCATAAAAGGCAAAGCCAAGGGGACGCTGTATCCAATTATAGATTTGGGCATCAATGGATTGGTTTCTTTTACCAACATCCCATTGAGAATTGCTACAATTAGTGGATTTTTCATATCCATATTAAGTGTAGTATTCGCTTTAGTTCAGCTTGTACTCTGGATTATTAATACTTTTGTTTACGGAAAAGAGCTTGCTGCCCCAGGACTGACTACACTTATTTTAGGTATGTTTTTGTTTTTTGGGATAACATTGTTTTTTATTGGGATTTTGGGCGAATACATTGGCGCCATTCACGCACAGGTAAGAAAGGGGCCAACTGTAATTGTCAGAGAAAAAGTAAACTTTGATGACTGAAAACCTTAAGTCCAAAATCCTTAATTTGCTTAATATTAAACTTGTTCGCTTTTTTCTTGTAAGCGGATTGAATACTATTTTTGGTTATGGCCTTTTCGCTTTGCTGTTGTTTGTCGGATTACAATATCCTTATGCATTGCTGGCAACTACGATTGCCGGTATAATTTTTAACTTCAAGACTATAGGCGCTCTCGTTTTTGATAACCGGAATAATTTTTTGTTTTTTAAGTTCATCGGCGTTTATCTTGTCACTTACTTGTGTAGTCTTAGCATTCTCACTCTCTTCGATCAATTTAAAGTAAGCCTCTATTTAGGAGGAGCAATATTGATTATTCCAATGGGGCTGTTTGCATTTTTCCTGAACAAGAAATTTGTTTTTAATCATAAAAGTCATTCCTTAGTAAGCAAATTATAAATAATTATGGCATTCAGTCTACATACTATCTCAAATAAAAAGATCATAAAATACAGTTTTATCATTTTTATTGTTGCCATGGTTTTTCGTGTTGTAATAATAAATTTTGTAAATACTGATAAAATAGCACCGGATGGAACAGGGTATTATCACCTCGCATACAATTTATCCAAAGGAAATGGTTACTTGATGCATGGTGAGCCGTATTTTTTCAGGGAGCCGGGTTATCCGCTCTTCTTGTCTCTGGCATTTGTGATTACCGATTGGGTTGGCTACGAAACAGGTACTTTAGAGTTTGATGATGATTTCAGAATTGTAAATAAAGTTCCGGAGATTATCGCAGCTAAGTACCTTCAGGCAATCATTGATTCGCTTGCGTGTGTGATACTGTTTCTGATACTAACAAGATTTATAAAAATTCGATATGCGTTTCTGATAGGGATTTTGTTCGCCATTTTCTTTCATTATGCATACAATATCACTTCAATACTGAGAGAAACACTTCAATCGTTTGTCTCCCTTTCCATGTGTTTAGCGCTTGTACAATACTTTAAATCTAATTCAGATAAATATTTGATCTTCACAGGTATTTTATGGGGCTTCCTCAATTTAATTTTTTATCCGAATTTAATTTTTGCAGTTACAATTCCGATCTTTATCTGGATTTACAAGAAAAGCTTTTTCAAGGCAATAAGGCCAAGTATTATTATCGGAATTGTAATGTTCATCACTGTTTCACCCTGGCTCTACAGGTCTTATAGTTATTTTCCGGACATACGGATTTTCAAATCCTTTGGCACCAGCATTACTCCGGAATATCTTAATTATTATTCTGCACTACAAACTGCAGCATACTATAATTACATTACGATAGATGATGCCAATGCAATTTTTAGAAATGAACTCGTTGATGGAATCAGCGAAACTGATCGCTTTAAAATTTATTGGGATGGTACTATAGCAGCAAAAGCAGATTCTTTGCTTAAAATGGTAAATGAACCCATCGTTTCATATCGTAAGATTATTAATCTTATTTCATATTCCAAGAATATTTTACCCCCGACTTTCTCCAAGTATTTCATTGAAAAATCAATGTTTGTCTATGGAATCCTCATTTCAGTGGTTATTGGTTATGGTTTATTTGCGCTGTTTGGGTTCTTCTTTTACTTTAAAAAGTTACTTTTTCTCAATATCATTTTAATTACATATATATCTGCATTCTACGTATTGGCTTCAGAAGGCCGCCGAATGTTGCCCATCCATCCATTTCTTTTCACTTATTTTGTTCTTGGGATTAACTACATATTTTTGCGATTCTATTGTAAGCTCAGCGAAACTGAAGTTTATAAACAGGTTATGAAAAGCCAGGTATAACACACATGGAAATTCAGTACATTTTCCATCTCGCAATTTTATCCTTCATTAATGACTAATAAATTCAAAAACGGAATCGGCAGTTTCTTTACACATGGCCATCAGCGTACCGTCCTTGCCAAAAAGAACATTGCCGGTTCGTTTCTGATCAAAGGTGCAAACATTGCAATTGGTCTTTTGCTAGTACCAATAACCATTGATTACCTCGAACCAACAAAATATGGTATCTGGATCACGCTCAGTTCAATAGTACATTGGTTTGGTTTTTTTGATATAGGCCTGGGTAATGGTCTTCGTAATCGTTTAGCGGTGGCATTGGCAACAGGCAACAAAGAATTGGCAAAAACCTTCATTAGCACAACCTATGCAATTCTTTCGATAATTATTGGGGCTGTTTTATTGATTTTTTTTCTGATTAATCCGTTTCTTAATTGGAGTGCTATACTAAATGCAGGCGAAGACGTCGTATTGCGGGCTGAACTGAGTAATTTGGCATTAATTGTTTTTACTTTTTTTTGCTTGCAGTTCATTTTAAAATTAATAACCACAATACTTACCGCAGATCAAAGACCGGCAAAAGCCTCCCTGTTTGATTTTATGGGTAAGTTGACTTCACTAATAATCATATATTTTATTACCAGATCCAACCAGGGGTCACTTCTTTATATAGGACTGGCTTTAAGTGGAATGCCAGTGGTTGTTCTGTTGACTTCAAGTATATGGTTCTTTAACGGTAAATACAAAGATTTCAAACCGTCGTATAAAGCTGTTGATTTCACAAAAGCAAAAGATTTGCTAAATCTTGGCATTAAGTTCTTTGTTCTTCAAATTGCCGTTGTTCTATTGTATCAAACCAATAATATCATCATTTCACAGTTGTATGGCCCAGAGCAAGTAACACCCTATAATGTCGCACACAAATACTTTAGCATTTTGATGATGGGTTTTACAATTGTGATGACACCGTTCTGGAGCGCTTTTACTGAAGCATGGGTTAAAAAGGAAATTCAATGGATTAAAAACATTATTCGTAAGCTTATCTATTTGTGGTTAATCTTGTTTTTAGTCGCGATCATCATGCTTTTTAGCGCTCAATGGGTTTTTCGGATATGGGTTGGTACTGCGGTTACTGTACCATTCACTTTATCAATTTTGGTTTGCCTATGGATTTTACTCAATACCTGGAGTGGCATTTTCAGCCAGTTCTTGAATGGTGTAGGGAAAATACGGTTACAGATGTACTTGGGATTGTCTGCTGCATTGCTCAATGTGCCACTTGCGATATTTCTTGGAAGAAAATTTGGTATTGAGGGAGTTCTATTAGCAAATCTGATCGTTCTGTCAGTGGGAATTTGGATCTATCCATTGCAATATTACCGCATAATTAATCATAAAGCTAAGGGTATTTTTAACCAATAATCAATGAAAATTATCCTACTCACTACATCCAACCCTTACAAAACAGCCGGAATAGTAGCAATGGACCTTTACAAAGGGCTCTCATCAGTGGAGGGCAATGAAGTGAAAGTGCTGGTGAAACTTTGGGATCGTTATCCTGATCAAAACATAATCCCTTTCCAAACACAAGTTGAACACTATTGGCAGAAAGCCATTTCAAAGGCAAAACGATTAATGGGTTTATTCGGTTTGAAAAGTAAATCAATACAGACAGATCCTGATTATTCAGTGCAGGATTATGACCAAACGATTACCAACTATTCAACCAAAAGGATACTCAAAAACGCGCCTTTTACCCCCGATGCAATCATCGTGCTTTTTATGCAGAATTTTTTATCGTATAAAAATTTGCATGAGTTGAATCAATTAACAAAGGCTCCTGTTTTTCTTTACATGATGGACATGGCTCCGATGACAGGTGGTTGTCATTATGCATGGGATTGTAAGGGATATACAGGTATGTGTGGCAAGTGCCCTGCATTGTATTCCAAGGTTGAAAATGACCAATCAAGAAAAAATTGGGAGTTTAAAAAGTATTACGTTGATAAAACTGATTTGACAATAATTGCCGGTACAGAATACCAGTTCAGACAATTAGAAAAAAGCAGTTTATTTGCTCAAAAAAGAAAAGCAAAGATATTGCTGGGTATTAATCCTGAACTTTTCAAGCCAGGCAGCCAATCAGAAGCACGCAAATTATTTGATCTTCCTTTAAAAACGAAAATCATATTCTTTGGCGCTGTAAGCGCTGGTAATAAACGCAAGGGATTTAATGAACTTGTTAAAGCGCTGAACCTGCTAAAAACAAACAATCCTGATCTTGAACTGCATCTGGCAATTGCCGGTAACGCCAATGAGCAATTGACAAATAATTTGCCCTATAGTTACACTTTGATTGGCTATTTGAACCATGAAAAACTCGCAAAAGCGTTTCAGGCTGCTGACCTCTTTCTTTGCCCATCAATCGAAGATTCAGGGCCTATGATGATCAACCAATCTATTATGACTGGAACTCCGGTCGTTGCATTTGAAATGGGTGTGGCGCTTGACCTGGTTATTACAGTTGAAACCGGCTATAGAGCCAAACTAAAAGACACAGATGATATGGTAGAAGGAATACGTCAAATATTAGAATTAAATGAAAATGAATACATTACGATGAAAAGTAAATGCAGGAATCTGGGGCTTAGGTTGTGTAGCCCAAATGCCCAATCTGTGAATTTTAATAACATAATAATGAGTATTTGACACCATGCAAATTCAATTTCTTAATTGGGACACAGCCTTTATTGGCATAACAAGGAAAAAGTTGAGATAAATGAAGAATCTACTTTAAAACCTTTTCTGTTCAATAAAAGGGCTTTTGATTTCAGCTATCACTTTCATGTTTACTATTATTGTTTGAAAATAATATTTACTTGGTCAGATTACCGTAAGTGGCTATGAGAGCCTGATTGAATCTATATGGTTTCTATTCGGATTGATCATTTTTACACTTGGGGTCATTGACCTATAATTAGCAAAATTTTTGATGAAGTCAAAAATAGGCCTCCAAAATTCTTGCAAATGAGTTAAACAATTAAATAAGAAAAATATGCAGAAATCCTTACTTGATTCAAAACGTTTCGGATTAGATATCCACAGGGCAACTCCAAAGGAGTTCAATTTAAATGAATTGAAGAAATATATCTACAAAGAAAAGGTTGATATATTGTTTCTGAGACTAGAATCTTCAATTAAAGACAGGCATTCCGCATTAAATGCACTCGGTTTTCCATTTATTCATTGCGATACTTTGGTTTATTATGAATGTAATTTGGATAATTATCACCCAAAACAGCTAAAAAATGTACTAAAATTTGAAGAAGTAAGCTCGAGAAACATTGAACTGATAAGTAATATTGTTCAAAAAATCTTTGTTGATTACAAAAACCACTATACAACGAACTACCTCTTAGACAAGAAAAGTATTATTGATGGATATGTGGAATGGGCAAAAAATTACGTCAGTGACAAGGGAGCAGGGAGAATTTCTTGGTTGGTCAGGAATGATAGAGGCGAATTATTAGGTTTTGCTACCTGTAGTTTTGATACAGAAAATGGGCAATGTGAAGGAATTCTTTATGGAGTCTTGCCGGAAAAAAGTGGGGGAGGCATTTATGGTGATTTGATCCGGTTTACCCAGACTTATTTCAAATCCATGGGACTTAAAAAAATGTTAGTATCTACGCAGGTTCAGAACTTTGCAGTACAGAAAGTATGGACTCGTGAAAGTTTTTATATGTCAAAAAGTTATGATACCTATCATATCAACTCATTTCTTGGGAAGAAAAAAAGTAATTATGAAACTACCATTAGAATTGAAACATCTGAAATTGATAGATTTGGGGAATTTACAGGTGATAAAAACCCATTACATTTTGATGATATGTTCGCCAAACAAAAAGGATTCAAATCTCGAATTGTTCATGGAATCAAATTTGAGCTTGAGCTTACGAGGATACTTGGAACTGAATGGCCAGGGGATGGTACAATAATATTAAGTAATAAAGTAGTGTTTAACAGTCCTATTTATCCATCTTATGATTATAAGTTTTCGATTAACGCAATACATCAGAAAAGTAGTGGATTGATGGAACTCGTTACTATACTCGCTGATAATAATGATGAAATTGCTATTGTTGCTTACACAAATATTTTAAAAAGGTGATTCCCTTCAACAAACCCTATCTCACAGGCAAAGAGATGCATTACATGTATCAGGCGGTCTATTCCGGCAAAATCTCCGGAAATGGCATGTTTACGCAAAAGTGCCATCAATTTTTTGAAGAGCGTTATGGATTTAAAAAGGCACTATTAACAACTTCATGTACCGATGCACTGGAAATGTGTGCTATACTTGCGGATATCCAACCTGGGCATGAGGTTATTGTACCTTCTTACACATTTGTTTCGACTGCGCTTGCTTTTGTCAGGCAGGGAGCAAATATTGTTTTTGCCGATAGCCGTTCAGACCATCCGGGGATTGATGAAGATAAAATTGAAGGTTTAATCACTCCAAAAACTAAGGCAATTGTTCCGGTTCATTACGCCGGTGTTGCCTGTGACATGGACAAGATTATGGAAATAGCCGGAAAGTATAACTTGTTGGTTATAGAAGATGCTGCACAAGCTATTGAGTCATTTTACACCGGTGCTGATGGCATCAAAAGACCGCTGGGAAGCATTGGTCACATGGCAGCATTTTCGTTTCACGAAACCAAGAACATCAATTCGGGTGAGGGCGGTTTACTGGCTATTAATGATGATAGATTTATCAAACGCTCTGAAATTATCTGGGAAAAAGGAACCAACCGCGCTGAGTTTTTCAGAGGTGAAATCAATAAGTATGGTTGGGTTGATATTGGCTCCTCTTTCTTACCTTCAGAAATTATTGCCGCATACCTTTGGGCTCAACTGGAGCATATAGATGAAATTCAAAGAAAACGGATTGAATTGTGGGAGGGGTATTTTAACTCACTGAAAGACTGGACGGTTTCATTGGGTATTAAAGCTCCAGTAATTACGGAATATGCAACGAATAATGCGCACATGTTTTATTTAATTTGTCGTGATGCCTTTCAAAGAGATCTCATCCTGAATTTTCTTAAAAGTAAAGGTATTTTGGCCGTATTCCATTATTTGAGTCTGCACAAATCAAAATTTTATGTTGAGAGGTACGCTGGTGATGAATTATGCAATGCTGATTCCTATTCGGAAAGATTAATCAGACTGCCTTTATACCATGGCCTGACCTTGGAAGAGCACAATTTTATTTTATCTGAGTTAAAACATTTTTCTAAAACAAACATTTACTGAAATGTTGCAATTAAGTAAGCTTACAAAAATATTTATCATCACACTGCTGCTTTCACCAGTAATGTATTATCTGTTTTTCCTGTGGACCGGTTTGACTTTTAGCGTTGTTTTAAGGATACTGGTGATATTTCTTGGAATTTTGTATTTATTCAAATTTGAATCACGTATCAAAGTGCCCGGCTACGCGGTTTTTTTATTGTTTTTCGTTTTGTACGGCCTGATACATCCAATGATCACAGGGCTGGATAGGGAGGGTAGTATTATCAGGTTTTTTTACGGCAATAATCATCTAGCCATGTTTTTTATGCTGATTATTATCAATAATACCAATTTCTCTGCAAAATTTATCAGGAATGCAGGTATGTTTTTAACCGTTACTGTTATTGTTGCCTCCATTGTCAGTATATTGCAGGTATTTGATCATGGTATATTAAATCCAAATCAGTTTACTGTTTTACAGCAGGATGGTGGTGGTATTTTTGAATTGTACAAGATCAGGCGCGTATCCATTTTTGGATTTGTCGGTTCAAACGCCCTTGGGCTTTCATTTATACCCCTTTTATCTGTCCTGGTAGGTATTGTTCTTTTTCAAAGGAAGAAAACAATCTGGCCTATAGTTATTTTGGGTGGAATTGTTGCATTTCTTACTAATACTCGTTATGTTATGGTTGGATACCTGATAGTGCTGTTTCAGACACTATTTTATTCTCAGGTCCGGGTATTGGGAGTAGTCAAATATGTTGTCATCACTCTGTTTTCCGTCTTAGTCATTTACTTTGCAGTATTAAATTTTGGATACAATATAAACGAATGGATAGACAATAGACTATTCCCTGAAGGTAGCCTAACTGAAACAACACGATACAAGGCCATTGGAACTTTTCATTCGTTTTTTCCTGAAGCACCATATTTCGGAACCGGAGAAATGACCACCTCAATACTGATTGAATCTCGTTCAGCCGGTAGTTCCCATATTCATGTTGGGTATTTGTCACACCTGGTTATATATGGTATTGTCGGTTGTTTTTTCCTTTTTGGTGCATGGCTTTTAATGGCAAGGCAATTATTCAAAAATGCGCGTATCACCGGTTATTGGGGTTCATTTTTTGCGATGCTTACATTTTTATGGTCATTCTTAACAATGAGTGAGTCGTCACTTTTTTTCGCTGGAATTGTCATTGCTTTTGTCTATGACAAATTTTTTATGGATGCCATCAATAAACAACAGATTGCCCAGCTTTAACTGGCAATGATAATTTTAAATTTCAGGTTGATGAACTTTGAAGTTTTTGCGAAATGATAGAAAGTTGTCAAATAGTTGTTTTTATCACTAATTTCGATTTTAGCAGGCAAATAAGCCCCGGCTTTAGTAGGTTAATTAATTATTCAAAAGCAATTGGATCTGATCATCTCATGGTTATATGGTTATCAACAAAGTTTGATTATCGGGGCAAAATCTCCATTGTCATTAAAGAAGAACATATGGAACTGATATCTGATAAGGTATTCAATTACAAGTCAACGTTCGAAGATTTTCATTTTATAATAAACTACCTCTCATTAAATAATTCATTTAAGTATTTATTTAGAAAGTATAAAATTGAAAATGTTTCAAGCGTATTGCTATACCCATCAACATTATCGCTGGTAATTGTTTCTTTGCTATTTTTCAAGTTAAAGTATTCAATCCGTTTACTTATAGAAAAAAACGAATTAAAATCGGCGATCTCTCTTAACCGAGGTGTTACTCGAAAAACATTTTTAAAACCGATAAATAATGTTTTGATAAAACCATTATTATATTTAACAGGTTTAATTACCGATGCTCTTGCCGTTTTTTTTGATGGAATTATTGTTATTTCAACAAGATTCGAATTGTTGTATAAACGTTTTAACAAGAATATTATCAGGATACCTATTTTGGCCTCTGATGATTTAATCAGTAACGAATCTCAAGATTCATCTCAACATAATGCTAATGATTTGTTCAAAATTGGATACTTTGGATGGATAAGCGAAAAAAAAGATGGAGTTATCTCATTAATAAACTCAATCATAAATTTAAATGGCATCAAGTATAATAATTTCTGTTTAGATTTATATGGGCCTTCAACGATTGAAACAATTAGTCTTATTGAACGATTATGTAGGTCCCACCCTTTTATTAGATACCATGGGTCAATTCCTGGTTATGAGATTGCTCCAATACTTAAGAGATTTGATCTGCTTGCCTTTCCAAGACCTTTGAACCTGCAGACTAAATTTGGATTTTCAACAAAGCTGGCAGAGTTTATGCTCAGTGGTGTGCCTGTTTTGACCTCATCAGTAAGTGATACTAAGTTATTTATTCATGATGGGATTAGTGGTTTTTTGGTTGAATCATCCAATGTTGTTGATGTTAATATGCTTTCTGAAAAGTTGGTTGAGATACGCTCCTTAGATAAAAATAAGCTTTCTAGGATTGGAAAAAACGCTAGAGAGATTGCACTCTTGCATTTTAATCCTTACCAGCATGCTGATGCACTGATAAGATTTTTTAAGAGCAAATAATGTTATTTGAAATACAATCGGTTAAATGAAATTTTTCAGTCAAATTAGTTTCAGTCATCTTTTGAATGATAGATTCTTTTTTTGACTCAAATACTTTATGATACTCCACATCATCTCATCCCTTACTCGCGGTGGCCGTGAGCGGCAACTGGCCGGCATCCTCAAACATACGGATGCTAAAGCGATTGTCTTTAACAAATCGGCTATCAGCTACGAGGAAGAGTATGACCTGACCGGGAAGATTTTTTATCTCACATCCCGAAACCCGGTTATCAGGTTTTTCCAGATGCACCGTATTATCAGATATGAAAAACCCGCCATTATCTGGTCGTGGGGAGGTTTCGAAGCAACATTCGCCATGCTGGTGTCACTTATCACCCCTGCCCGCCACATCAACGGCAGCATCCGGCACGGGATCGTATTGTTCAATCGTAAACAATTGTGGCGAAAGATTATCCTGCACCTGAGCCGCCAAATCGTGGCCAACAGCCATGCCGGGCTGAAAGCCAATGGTCTGAAGCGAGGAAATGTGCTTTACAACGGCCTGGATGAAAAATTCTTCCACCCTGTTGACACAAAGCAATACCTGGCACAAAACCCGGAGATCGGTGATAAGCTTGCCGGCAATGCAATGGTTTTGATTTCTGTGGCCAATCTGATTCCCTACAAAGACTATTTTACTGTGCTGAAAGCAATGGAAATGGTCAGGAACGAGGGGTATGACTTTATTTACCTTGTGGTGGGCGAAGGGCCAAACAGGGCTGTGTTGGAGGAAGAGATCGGCAAGCGGAACCTTGAAAACCATGTTTTCCTGTTAGGCCGCCGTCAGGATGTACGGGAACTGCTTGCTTTAAGCGATATCTTTATCCACTCCTCATTAGGTGAAGGGTGCTCCAATGCCATCATTGAAGCCATGGCTGCAGGGTTGTCTGTTATTGCATCACATACCGGAGGGACGCCTGAGATTTTAGATGATAGTTACGGCCGCTTATTTGAGTTTAAAAACCGGGATCAGTTGAAAGCACATATCACCCGGGCTTTAGAAAATCCACGAGAGGCAGAGGCAATGGGACGCACTGCAATGGCAGTTGCCCGTGAAAGGTTTTCTTTCGCGCGGATGGTCAGCGATTATGAAAATATCATTACCGAAATAACTAAATAGTAGAAAATGTATGTTGTAATGCTGCATAGTGTGGGTAATGACAAAAGTCCATGGTCCCGGCGATGGCTTTCGGTGTCATTGGATCACTTTGAAACGCTTTGCCGGTATCTGGCTGAGAAGAAGTACACCACTCACTTTTTGAATGAGTGGTACGGGTATTTTTCTGCGCCGCGCAGCAAAGACCCCGGGAAATTGGTACTTACCTTTGATGACGGCTACCTGGATAACTGGGTTTTTGCCTTTCCGCTGTTAAAAAAATACGGACTAAAAGCAACAGTATTTGTTAACCCCGAATTTGTTGATCCGGGCCAGCAACTACGCCCAAACCTTGAAGACGTTTGGGCTGGAAGAATCGCTGAAGATGAAATGCAGACACTGGGATTCCTGAACTGGCCGGAGATATGTGCAATGCAGCAAAGCGGGATCATAGATATCCAGTCGCACAGTATGAGTCATAATTTATACTTCCGCACCAATACTGTGATTGATGCCTATAATGGTCAGCCAAGGTATGACTGGTTACCTTGGATAACACATCCGGAGCGAAAATCTTTTTACATTGCAGAAGACCAGAAAGACCTGGTACCGGCATGCTATCCTGTTTTTGAATATGGCAGGGCACTGGGGCTCAGGCGGTATTTGCCTGATGAGCAGTTGATAAAAGGAAGTATTGAACTTGCCGGAAAGGGGATAAGTGACAAGAACGAAATGATCAACAGGCTGCAAAAACTCACGGACCAGTTTCCCGGCAGGTACGAAACCGATGATGAGATAGTGACCCGCTACAGGTACGAGCTTTTTGAGAGCAAACGGATACTGCAGGAAAAACTGAACAAAAAAGTTGATTTTCTCTGCTGGCCCGGCGGGGGATTCAATGAATTAAGTTTACATCTCTCCAAGGAAGCCGGATACAAAGCCTCCACCCTGGGTTCGTCTGTGGATGGAAATACTATTGATAATACACATACATACAAAAGGATTCCCCGAATTGGGCTTTCTTCTTTTGTTGTTTGCCATAAAGGGCAACATTATATCAATGACAAAGCACATCTGGTTAAACTACTCAAATCCCGCACAGGTAATCTGTTTTTAAAACTTGCGCTTAAAATCAAAAAGGAAGTAATAAAGAAAGCAGTTCTATAATTATCTGTTATGAGCAAAAAGCATCATTTTATCATTCTGAAGAATGAACTTCCCGAGGACCATTTGCTATGGGTTAAAGCTCTCAACAATTATTCTGATACCCTGACTTACAGTATTGTGGATTTGACCAGAAATGACTGGTTGACATGCATCCGGGAAAAACCTGCTGATATGTTGTTGGCGAAACCCGGAGGTGTTAATGGTCAGCTGAAACAACTGTATGACGAACGCATTTACATTCTGGAGCGTGTGTTGGGGTATAAAGTCTTCCCTTCGGCTGAAGAGATTTTTATTTATGAAAACAAACGCTTCCTCTCCTTCTGGTTGATGGCCAATAACATTCCTCACCCTGAAACATTTGTGTGTTATAATAAGGACGAGGCAATGGCCTTTCTTGATTCCCGGTCATTTCCCGTGGTGGCAAAAACAAACATTGGCGCTTCAGGCAGTGGCGTTGTAATTCTCAAGCAACTTCAACAGGGAAAAACGTATGTCCAGGATGCCTTTTCCGGCAAAGGGGCTTCGCAACGTACAGGTCCTAACCTGGAAAAAGGAGGGCTTTTAAAAAGAGGACTTTTTTATTTTTTGAACCCGGAAAAGATCAGGAATAAATTGTTGCTTTATCAATCCAGGAGATCAGCGATTCAAAAAGGATTTGTGATTTTCCAGGAGTTTGTTCCCCATAACTTCGAGTGGAGAGTGGTTCGTATCGGTGATTCATTTTTTGCACATAAAAAATTACTGATGGGCGAAAAAGCCAGTGGATCACTTTTGAAAGGTTATGAAAATCCACCGCCCGATCTGTTTGATTTTGTCAGGGATATTACCGATAAGCACCACCTTTACAGCCAGGCAGTAGATATTTTCGAAACCGGCGAGGGTTATCTTGTAAATGAAATGCAATGTATTTTTGGCCAGAGCGACCCTTATCAGATGCTGTTCAACAATGAGCCGGGAAGATACGTTTTTAGAAGTAGTGAATGGGTTTTTGAAGCCGGCGATTTTGCTAGGAATGCCTGTTATGACCTCAGACTTGAATTCCTTATCGAACAATTTGCAATAAAAAGCGACAAATAAATATTACTATGTCTGGGATAGCTGGTATAATATCATTGCGAAAAGATAAACAGGTTCAAATGAATGATTTTGAACGTTTCTTGTCACCTCTGTTGGTCAACCGGTGCAATCAAAAAATGATTGTCAAACTGAATGAAAATGCCATTCTTGGTTTAGGTGAACTTGAAGGTTTAATCCCCAAATATTTCGAATCAACAGATAACAATGTTAAGCTTTTCGTCTGGGGCGACCTGTTTATCAAAGACAAAGATTATGCAGATAACAACTCAAAATATTCTGCATTCATTTTGCTTTGGGATCGAAAAAGGGAAACTGTATTTGATGAAATTACAGGGTCTTATGTTGTTTTCATAGCCGATAACAACCTAACTAGTTATTATCTTTTTAACAGCAGTTTTGGAATGATGCCATTGTATTACTCAATTTCTGGAGATCAACTTCTGTTTTCATCTCGTCTGAAATCCTTCATTGACATACAATCGCACCATGTTGAGATAGATAAAACAGGGCTTCTTCACTACATGATGCTTGGGTATCCGCTTGGTGAACGGTCATTTTTAGAAAATGTAAAATTGTTACCGGCAGCAACATTGATAAGTAGTACCGTAAATCAATGGAAAGTTGACCGGTACGACAACCATTCATGGCTACTTACTCCTCCTTCCGTTTCCTTTAAACAGGGTACAGCGTTTATTGATGAACTATTTGAAAAAGCCATTAGAAGGATTTCCTCTTTGTGCAACAATTTTGGCATAGCTATAACAGGTGGCTGGGATGGTAGATTAATTTTATCCTATATGACAAACAGAGAACCTGTGGAATTTTTCCTATATACTTATGGTAAGAATAACCATATTGATATGAAGGTTGCACAGCGCCTTGCTGCTCATTTTAACTTTAAGCATATTCCGGTTTTTTTAGACGACAATTTTGTCAGACAATACGAAGCCCTGGCTAAAGATTCTTTATTGCTTTCTGATGGCATCCGGCCGGCTAATCGCAGCCACTATTTGATGATGGCAAAAATTCTTGCTGAAGAAACAAATTTTGTATTGTCTGGTAACTGTGGCAGCAACATCATGAAAATTGTCCAGGCACCGGGTGTGGTTTATAATAAATACCTGTTCCGGCTATTTGCCAATTCACTTGAACAGGGAGCATCTGATGCATACAATAGTTTTGCAGCGGATCACCAATGGATAAAACCATTGATATCAAAAGATGATTTTATAGGTTCTGTTATGGAATCCGGGATCATAAAAGACTTGAAAATCAATAACGGGAGTAGATTTTACCACTATTTGCTTACAAATGTGGAGCGCAAATACTTTGGTTATGAAACGGCAGCTTATGCCTCTCATATTTACAACTACACACCATTCATGGATGCTGAATTCCTGAAAGGTATCCTGACAACGCCTTTCTATGGTGGCCATTATAATTTTCTTGAGAAGAACCCAAATGTACGGTACCATCTTTCCAGATTGTATGCCGACCTGATGGTTAGGCGGCATAATGAGCTTGCAAAATTCACATCAGACAGGGGATTTCCGATAACCTGGTTCAGGCACCCCGCAGGCAGGATTGCAGGGTTTTTTAAGAAAAAATATTTCATGAAGTTTTTGTATGAAAAGGATGATGACCCTTTTAGTCACCTTGCAGGAATGAAAGAAATAAAGTCAAAATGGTCCCTTTTGCCTGATTATTTCAATCCTTGCCCTGCATCTTCCTCTAACGAAACATATATTCGTGCCATTTCGTGGTCGAAATGGTATAGCGAAATTGGCTAAATTGCGCCTCACAGAAATCACTCTAATTTTGAAAATCGGTCTTAAACCCTATCCGTCTGTTCGGGTAAGGATGACAGTATATCGGCAGGAATAAAAATAAATGATAAACAGTTAAAATCAACATTTTTGACAAAAAAAAATATTTTGATTACAGGGGGAGCAGGTTTCATCGGCTCGCACCTTACCGATAAACTGTTAAGTTTTGGACATGAAGTTGTCTGCATGGATAATTTCGACAATTTTTATTGCAAAACAATCAAGGTGCATAACATGGATAAAGCAATAACTAATAAAAAATTTCACTTACTTGAAAGAGATATTTGCGATAAGAAGCAACTTGATCATTGCTTCAGATCTTTTCCCATAGATATCGTAATTCATTTGGCTGCTAAAGCAGGTGTACGTCCATCCATTGCTGATCCTCACGGATATTACCTCACAAATGTATTGGGTACACTTAACCTGCTGGAAGCGATGAAAATACATGGAGTTACAAAGATGATATTTGCATCCTCATCATCGGTGTATGGCAACAACCCTAATGTTCCTTTCTCCGAAACCGATTTCGTGGATAATCCCATTTCTCCATATGCATCATCGAAGAAAGCTGCTGAATTGCTTTGTCATACTTATCACCATCTGTATGCTTTCGATATCTTTTGTCTGCGTTTTTTTACTGTGTATGGCCCAAGGCAAAGACCTGACCTTGCAATCCATAAATTCACGGAAATGATCCTGAGCGATCAGCCAATTCCGGTGTTTGGCGACGGCTCATCATCGCGCGACTATACTTACATTGATGATATTGTGGATGGTCTGGTTAAAGCTGCTGACAGGGTAAAGGGTTATGAAATCATCAATTTGGGCGAATCTCGTACGGTCTCACTCAATCGTATGATTGAAACCATTGAAAATGAAATAGGCAAAAAAGCTAAAAAAGTTGAGTACCCAATGCAGCCCGGTGATGTAGTGACTACCTTTGCGGATATTTCAAAAGCAAAACTGCTCTTAGACTACAGTCCCTATTGGAATTTTGAAGATGGTATTAAAAAGTTTATCGAATGGAAAACCAGCTAAAAGTCCTCTTTGTTTCGAGTGGCACTTCTGAAAATTTCGAAATAGCACCTTTCATAAAAGCCCAGGGCGATTCTCTGGTTAAGGCGGGCGTTTCTGTTTCATATTTTCCTATCAAAGACAAAGGCTTCCTAGGCTATCTCAAAGGAGCAGTTAAAATTCGTAAGTTTCTGAAGGAAAATAATTTCGATATCATCCATGCACATTACACCTTGTCAGGATGGTCAGCAGTGCTGGCGCTTCCTAAGCAACCAATAATTCTTTCGCTAATGGGCACTGATACCTACGGCGACTATATAGGTGAGGACAAAATCAGGTTTTCAAGCAACTACCTCATCTTACTTACCAGATTGATTCAGCCTTTTGTGGCAAAACTCATTTGTAAGTCAAAACACATTGAGAGCTTTGTTTACTTAAAGAAAAAATCTGTAGTGATCCCAAATGGCATTTTGCTGTCCATGTTTTTGATAAATGGCAATGGCTTTAGGAAAGAACTTGGATTGGAAAAAAACCGCAGGTATGTACTTTTTCTTGGGGATAAGAATAGCATCAGAAAAAATTTTCAGCTTGCAACAGATGCCTTAAAAAAGGTAAATATGGAAATGGTGAGTCTAATTGCCCCTTTTCCTGTTTCTCATTCCGAGGTCGTAAAATATCTTAATTCAGTGGATTGCCTGGTTGTCCCATCACTCATGGAAGGGTCTCCAAATGTGGTCAAAGAGGCAATGGCCTGTAATTGTCCGGTAGTAGCCTCCAATGTGGGTGATGTTGCATGGCTTTTTGGCGATGAACCGGGGTATTACACTACTACCTTTGATCCTGAAGATGTTGCATCAAAAATAAAACTTGCGTTGGATTTTTCAGAGAAATTAGGCAGGACCAATGGAAGGGAGAGAATTATCAGTTTGGACCTGGATTCGCGTAAGGTGGCACAGAGAATAATTGAAGTTTATAAATCTGCTTTGAACGATAAAGGAAATGGTTAAACCCGGGGTTATTGTTTTAGGCGGTCACGTACAGGCTCTGGGCATCCTTCGTATCCTCGGTAAACTGGGTTTACCCGGTATTGTCGTTGATTCAACGGCCAAGAATATTGCACGGCATTCAAGGTATTGTAACTATTTCCGGGTCGTAAAAGATGATGATTTACTTGATTTTCTGATTATGCTTGGCAAAGATGCCAACTACAGCGGCTGGCTGATCTTTCCCACCAATGATTTCCATGTCCATTTGCTGAGCAACAATAAATCCAGGCTGGAAGAATATTTTGTTATAGCTGCGGATAGCTGGGAATCGGTCAGCCTGTTTTACAATAAGAGACTAACCTACAAACTTGCTGAAGAACTGAATATCCCGATAGCAAACACTTTTTTTCCTGACTCCATAGATGAACTGAAACTGCCCGGTATTTCTTTTCCCTGCATCATCAAACCTGCTGTGATGTTTTCGTTCTATAAACAGGTGAAACGCAAGGTGTTTTTATGCAGAACTTATGATGAACTTGTGTCCAATTATCGGCGTGCGCTAAAGGTTATACCTGCAAGTGAGATTATTGTTCAAGAGATTATCGAAGGACCGGGGATAAACCAGTTTTCTGCCTGCTTTTTATTTCTTGATGGTCAGAACATCCTAAGCCTTACTGTGTGCAGAATGAGACAACACCCGCTGGATTTTGGAAATGCAACCACTTATGCTGAAACTGTTGATCTGCCGGAATTAATTGAAATGGGGGAGAAAATCCTTAAAGCTGCCGGTTATAATGGTCTTTGTGAGGTTGAGTTTAAGAAAGATGAAAGGGACGGCTTATATAAATTCCTGGAAGTGAATACAAGAACATGGAAGTGGCATACTATCGCTGAAAAGGCAGGAATTCCATTTTTGCAGCAGTATTATGAATACCTTACGCTTGGTGTAATTCCGTCAGGTAAACGATATTTTCCATTACAGGCTTCATTCAGGCACAGTCTGACAGATTTGTATGTCCAGTTCAGAATGCTAACAGCCGGACAAAGAAACTGGAATAGACTTAAAAAACCTGTGCAACATGCTGTTTGGGATAAAAGGGATATATTACCATGGATATATGAAAAAATATACTTTTTAAATTTGCTGAGAACCAGATAATGAAACGAATCATTTTTGATATTGGTCATCCGGCTCAGGTTCATAATTTTAAGCACCTTTACAGAGTATTGGTTAACAAAGGGTGGAAAGGTTTATTCACAACAAAAGATAAGGATGTAACTATTGCTTTATTGGAAAAGTACAACCTTCCTTACATTGTTATTGGTAAATCCGGTCAGGGTATCATAAACAAGGTACTTGGTCTGCTGAGAGACCTGTCCAATTTTATCAAAATACTTGGTCAGTTTAAACCGGATATTATTGTTTGCAGATTCTCTATTCATTCGGTATGGGGAGCAAAAATAAAAGGAATACCGGTTATTGGACTTGCTGATACTGAACATACAAAACTTGTTGACTGGATTACAATTCCGTTTTCCTCAGCAAAGCTGACTTCAACTTCGTATTGGAAAAATTTGGGCACCAATCATTTTAGATTCAGGGGTAACATTGAACTTTTTTATTTACACCCCAACAGATATACTCCACCTCCGGCAGCAATTCCGGAACTATCTTTAAAGCAAGGCCAGAAATATGTGTTGATAAGATTTGTATCCTGGGGTGCTCATCACGACATCGGTCAAAAAGGATTTACGTTAGCCACAAAAATTAAAATAGTTGAATTACTTGCCCCTGACTTTAAAATATTCATTTCCTCTGAAGGGGAGTTGCCGGTCGGTATCTCACAATATCAGGTGAAATTCTCTCCCGATAAAATTCATGATGTCCTGGCTCATGCAGCTTTGTATATTGGCGAAGGTGCATCAATGGCTTCTGAAGCTGCTGTTCTCGGTATTCCATCTGTTTACGTCAATACTTTAGATGTGGGTTATGTTTTAGATGAAGCAAAGGCAGGTCTGGTATTTAATTTCAGAGATGAGAAGGGTGTTATAGTACAGATAAAAGAATTAATGCAGCAGAATGATCTTCAAAAGAGTTTCCGGGAGAAAAGAGCTGAATTTCTAAAGGACAAAATTGATGTAACTGCATTTCTAACTTGGTTTATAGAGGATTATCCCCACAGCAAAAGAATCCTTTTAGAAAGTCCTGATTTTTCGCAAACATTCATATAACCAAATTTACTAATGCGGTACCTGATCGACATCGGCCATCCCGCCCATGTGCATCTTTTCAAGCATTTTGCCCATGAGATGAGCAGCCGCGGCCACAGGGTTTTCTTTACCTGCCGCAGCAGGGAGTTTGTAACGGAGTTGCTGGAGCATGAGGGGTTTGCTTACACCTGCTTAGGCCGCAATTACACCACAACAGCAGGGAAGCTGTGGGGGCTGTTCCGGTTCACCTCGCTGCTCTTCAGGGTCAGCCGCCAGTTCAAACCCGATCTCCTCCTCAGCCACAGTTCGATGTATGCTGCCTTTACGGCTTTTTTGCTGCGCCGGCCCCACATCTCCTTCGAGGACACGTTCAACTTCGAGCAGATCAGGCTTTACCAGCCCTTCACCAAAGCCATCCTCACCGCCACCTACGACCACCCCCTAAAATCCAATAAGGTCGTCCGCTACCCCGGCTACCACGAACTCGCCTACCTCCACCCCAACCGCTTCACCCCTGATCCCTCAGTCCTCAGCGAATTATTTTTGCAGAGCACATCGCCTAAAAATTCCCAATCGAAGCTTGAATCTGCGTCCCCCTCCGAAGAATGGGTCTGCGAGGGAGGCACGACCGAAGCAGCCTCACGCAAACTAACATTTGTCGCCCCTCCGGGGAATGACTATTGCAGCTCAATCAACGATTGTGTCTGCGATCCCGCGCAAGCGGGAGAAGCAGCCTCAACCCCAAACAAATTCATCATCCTCCGTTTCGTCTCCTGGTCCGCCTCACATGATATCGGCCACAACGGCATGACCCTTGGAAACAAGATTGCCGCAGTAAACTCATTCTCTGCCCACGCAAAGGTTTTTATCAGCGCTGAATCTCCCCTTCCCCCACTCCTTGAGCCTTACCGTTTCCCCCTACCACCCCACCGCATGCACCACGCCATCGCCTTTGCATCACTCGTTTTTGGCGAAAGTGCCACCATGGCCTCCGAAGCCGCCATGCTTGGCGTCCCCGCCATCTACCTCGACAACACCGGCAGGCTTTACACCCGGGAGCAGGAAGAAAAGTACGGCCTCGTCTTCAACTACACCGAGAGCGAACAAGACCAGCAACGCGCCATCGCCAAAGGAGTGGAACTACTTACCACCCCCGGTATCAAAGAAAAGTGGCACCAAAAAAGAGCCCGGATGCTCGGGGAGAAGATAGATGTTACTGAGTGGCTGGTGGACTTTGTGGAAGAGTTTTACAATAAAGGCCGCCCGGGATAAAAGAGACCATTAAGCACCCTGGTCAATCTTTGGTAGGAAGTACAATTGCGGTGCGATAGGTTGCGTCGGTGCCATTTGCCATGTTTGAAATGGTTCTGCGGTGCAAGTGTTTACGTTGCCTCTACATATCCTGCGCACCTCGCAAGCCCTTGCTCCGAAAAGACTTCAATATACTTTCTTCGATTAAGCGCCCTCTTACGCCATGCATTTTTTAGCGAAGCTATAATAGTACTCTTCGCCACAACGCCACACTCCTTAAAGCCCAATCGAAGCTTGGGTCTGCGAGCGCAGCGACGCAGCCTCATCCCAACTAACACAGCATTTTTTCCAACGCCACACTCATTAAAGCCCCTCCAACGCCGGGTGTCTCATAAAAAACCTAACCCCAAAAAAATGGACTTTACCATAAAACAATACCAACAACTCCTTAAAAGCTTGCAGCACGCTGGCTTTTTTTTTCAAACCTTTAAGGAGTATTTACAGGACCCGATGCAAGATAAGGCCATTATTCTTAGGCATGATGTGGACTTATTACCTCAAAACTCATTGCAATTTGCACAGATACAACATGACTTTGGTGTAAAAGGTAGTTATTACTTTCGTGCTGTCCCGGAAAGTTGGGACGAAAAAGTTATAAAGGAAATTCATGCTTTAGGCCACGAGGTGGGATACCACTATGAAAATCTCACAACTTGCAAAGGCAACTTAGAACAGGCTTTAGAAGATTTCAAATCAAACCTCGGACAATTAAGAAATCTTGTGCCGGTCAACACAATATGCATGCATGGAAGCCCGCGCTCGCCTTACGATAGCAAAGACCTATGGAAATCCTACGACTATCGGTCGTTCGGCATTATCGGCGAACCCTACTTTGATATCAACTTTAATAAGTTTTTCTACCTCACCGACACTGGCAGGCAGTGGGATGGATGGCGTGTAAGCGTTCGGGACAAAATGTCACAGCAGGATAATTGGGTGAAACAAGGGTTGGTTTTCCATTCAACAAATGATATCATCAATGCCGCCAACAAAGGTAATTTGCCCGATAAAATAATGATGACCTTTCACCCGCAGCGCTGGTCAGACAAGCCACTACCGTGGATAAAGGAATTGCTGTGGCAGGGAGTGAAGAATGTGGGGAAGAGGGTTTTAATCCAAATAAAAAAAGGATAAATGAATGCGGAGCAACACCCTGGTCAATCTCCGTCAGAAAGTACAATTGCGGTGCAAAAGGTTGCTTCGGAACAGCGCGCAGGTGGGGATAAAAGAGCCAAATTAACACCCTGATCAATCTTCGACAGGAAGTACAATTGCGGTGCGTTAGGTTGCTTCGGCGCCATTTGCTATGGTTGAAATGGTTCTGCGGTGCAAGTGTTGGCGCTGCCTCTACATATCCTGCGCACCTCGCAAACTCTCGCTCCGCAAAGACTTCAATATACTCTCTTCGTATCAGCGCCCTCTTACACCATGCTCTTTAATCCGAAGCCACAATAATACTCTTCGCCACAGCGATTGGGTCTGCGAGGCACGAAGTGCCGAAGCAGCCTGACTCAAATTAACAAAGCGTTTTCTCCAACGCCATGCCCAAAAAAGGATAAACATATATAACCACTAATGCCGAAAAACAATCCCGTACCGAAGGTCGGGAGTAGCTATTTCGAGCATCCCGCACCGAAGGTCGGGACAAAAACCACAAGGTCCTCTACACCGGCGCCACCAGCACCCTCAAAGACCGCATTGACAGGCATCGTACCAAAAAGTACAAGCACTCCTTCACAGCACATTACAATGTGGATAAGCTCGTCTGGTTCCAAAAATTCGACTGGATTGGCGATGCGCTGGCCAGGGAAAAACAACTTAAGGCAGGTTCCCGCAAAAAGAAGCTCGACCTCATCAACGCCATGAACCCCGATTGGCGAGATTTATATGACGATCT
>JACZJL010000040.1 GCA_014860585.1 Bacteroidales bacterium
GAAAATGCCCATTCTGAGGCCTTTCCCCCGTCCGCTACGCTCCCGGGGAAAAGGCCTCAGAATGACAACCAAACAACAGGTAACCAAAACAAATAATCAACACAAAAACTGGTGAATTACTTTTGCGAAAAACTGATGAAATTAAATTTGCTATTTACATGGAGGGATGCTTGCCCGACGTGAAGAATGAAAAGGTGGGGAGGGTTGGGGCACGAAACCTGTCAGAGAAAGATCCCGAAGTACGCAGAGCCTTCAGGTTAAGCAACTATGTCATATTATGAAGCTTTACCAAAAATAAGGATAGTTTTTAATATTTGAACTAAAGTAATTTAAAATGAACCACATAGACACATAGTAGGACATAGAAAAACCCCTTTATTAAATTTGCTGGTTTAAATAGTGACTGCCAGTAAACACCCTGAATATGATTTTCAACATTAGGAGTTTTCTGGCAAATACTAAATAGTAAAAAACTATGATCCCTATGTACCTATGTGGTTCAAAAACCGGTTTGTTGTATCAATCAATCAGATAAACCTGACGACTACGCACACGTAAGGGACTGACAGAGTTTTAAAGGAAGAATAAACACTTCCAGGTCTGAAAGAGGGATTGTTTAAAAAAGTGTGTCAGGTTATTTCTTTTTTCCTTTTGTTAGCGTTTTTGTCTTCTCGGATTCGGGCAAATAGTTTTCGGAGGTAATTACTTTTTCGCCGCTTTCTTTCTCTAATTCTTTGAGCGCATTTCCTGCAATTCTGCCACCGATTTGTGCCGCTTTTTTATTCTCAATAAAACCCTTTGCATTTTTAGCCCTGGTAACTTTTGTAGTGGATGCCTCGCCCAACATCGAAAAGATCAATTCAAGGTCGGTCATGTGGTCGCGTAGGTTTTGACTTTTAAGACTTTTGAATGTTTTGTACTCTGATGGAGTCATTCCAAAGGTAGCTTTTGAGATTTCAGCAGTCAGGATGGCGTATTCGATTTGTTCTTTTACACCTCTGTTTTTCCATTCTTCAGTAAGTTCCTCACGGATGGCAATGCTACGCATCCGTTTTTCAATCCAATCGTCAGGATAGCCTTTGAGTTTGTAAAGTTCCCGTGTACGCTGTGTGGCTAATTCCGGATTTTCGATTTCATCCAGCCTGTCCGAGCCCACCTGAGCCAGCCAAAGTTTAAAAGGTTCAGCTTTTGGCGAAGGGATGGATTGGATAATCCGGAGAAGACCTTTGGCGTTTGCACAGCCCATCTTTTGCAATCCGCCTTGCGTTTGAACTAAAAGGGTAGGTACAATTTGTACCCATCCTTTGGCAAGTTCGGCATCCCGCTGACGCATACGTTTTACGTATTGTTTGGGGTCTTTGCTATCGGTAAGAACTGCTACGACATCTTCCACAACAAAATACCATTTCTGCTCTTTTTCGTTCCAGACCGAACGGATCTCTTTGCTCTCAAAAAGTTTAATATTGCTCATCATTCTTTTATTTATAATGGATTAAGGATTATTTCTTCAATCAATTTCGAAAGGTAAAAGTCATCAACTCAGGGTTCAAAAATAACAAAAAAAAATTGAAGTTTTAACAAAAAAGGAATGGTCAGCATCTGTTATTATTGATGAGACAAGCCGGAATAATCTAAGAGTACGTAAAATTTGATCTTGAAGTTAATCCAGATAATACTTATTTAATTTTTACAGGATTTTGTGAACTGCCGAATAGATAAATCAGATATACTGTGCCATGTTTGAACTCATAAAAAATAATGGTTTGTTTGGACAAAACAGCTTTTCTTAACCTCGGCTGAATTTCTGATTTGGGAAATAATTTCGGATTTCCAGAAATTAAAACCAGAAGACTTGAAAGACGTTTTTTAAAGTTATCAACTTCTCTTTGTGTCCAGCGATTTTGGAGATAATCAAGGATAGCCTCCAAATTCCGGATTGCTTCTTCTGTCCAAATAATTGGATAATCAGAGGCCATAGCGATTTTTTACTGTTTCGTGTGGAATAATTCTACCATCATCAAGGTCTTTCAGGCCGCGCTCAATACCGGCTTTTTGCTCATTTGTGAGGTCATCCCACCAATCTTCTCCCTTTGATGATTCATCTTTGATGATTTTCAGGTAGTTGATGGTTTCCAGGTCGGTGAGATTTGCCATCCAGGTTATCAGTTCGAGCTTAATGGTTTCCTGTGTCATTTTAGTCAATTTTGCGCAAAGTTACATTTATTTGATTTACCGAATCTGCCAATATCGCTTTGGAACCCTGTCAGGGTTTGTGGAAGCAATAGTGGGTAGTGGAAATTTAATGGGCTTTTAGCATTTTTTGTATCATTGCATCACGATTTTATTTTTGCTATGGGGGATTAAAATTTTTGAACTATGCAACAAACAAACTTATCGGTGCGCGACAGTTTCGGGTCAAAGTTGGGAATCATTGCTGCGGCAGCCGGATCGGCGGTTGGGTTGGGTAATATCTGGAGATTTCCTTATTTGACGGGAGAGAACGGCGGTGCAGCTTTTCTCGTAGTTTATCTGGTTTTCATGCTGGCGATTGGAGTGCCGGTCATGCTATCGGAATTGATCATCGGACGGCGTGCCCAGCGGAACGCCTTCGGCGCTTTTCGTTTTTTAAAGCCCGGCCAACCGTGGTATCTGATCGGACTGATGGGCATTGCAGCAGCTTTCATGATCCTTGCTTTTTACAGCACCATCGCCGGTTGGACGCTCGAATACCTTTACCGTTCGATCATCAATGGTTTTGCAGGAAAATCAACCGGTGAGCTGCAGGAAACCTTTGATACCTTTCAAACCAGCGGGCTGATGCCGGTATTCTGGCAAATGATCTTTATGTTCCTCACTGCCTTAATCGTTTGGAAAGGAGTCAAAAACGGGATTGAAAAATACTCCAAGATCCTGATGCCAGTCTTACTTCTGATCATAATCATTATTTCTGTGCGTTCAATCACACTGCCCGGAGCTATGCAGGGGCTTACCTTCCTATTCAAGCCTGACTTTTCGAAAATAGATGCCAACGTGATCCTTGTTGCCCTTGGTCAGGCTTTTTTCTCGCTAAGTATCGGGATGGGAACAATTATTACCTATGGTTCTTACATTAACAAAAAAGACAACCTTGCCAACACTGCCCTCGCTGTTTCAGGCGCTGACACTCTGATTGCCGTGCTCGCCGGAGTAGCCATTTTTCCAGCTGTTTTTGCTTTCGGCATTCAGCCTGATGCCGGTCCTGGCCTTGTATTTATTACCTTACCGAATATTTTCCAGCAAATGGCCGGGGGTTATTTCTGGTCGCTGATCTTTTTTGTTTTGCTTGCCGTTGCAGCCCTCACTTCAACCATTTCGGTGCTCGAGGTTGTGGTGGCTTATTTTTCGGAAGAACTGAACATGACCCGCAAAAAAGCTACGGTTATTGCCAGCGTGTCAATTTCAATCCTCGGAGTTTTTTGCACTTTATCACAAGGACCAATGAACTACCTCCGCATTTTCAGGGATACATTTTTTGACGACCTGGAGTATTTATCTGCCAATGTAATGCTTCCACTGGGAGGGTTGCTGATTGTGCTGTTTGTCGGCTGGTTTATGGGTTTGGCCAATGTGAAAGCTGAAATCTCAAATGAGGGTCTTCTGAAAGCAAGGTTTTTCGGTGTACTCATATTCATCCTGAAGTTTTTGGCGCCAATTGCCATTGCATTGGTGTTTCTCAATGGGATCGGATTATTGACATTTTAGTTAGGCTCCGCCGGGAAACTATTCATGTTGACATCAACCCTCCCGACTTTGCCGGGATAAATTCCGGGAGCAATGATTTTCAACGATGTACTCCCTTAAGGGTAGGGTTAATCAATCGTTGAAAATCTATTTTAGGGAGTTTTTTGGCGGAGACTGGTTAAAATCCTACATTTGCCAAAATTTCCCCGGACGTTGGCAAAACTGACTCGAAATACAAAATCGTTTTTCATCATCAGCAAGGGGCAGCGTAATGCGATGCTGGTTCTTTTCGCTCTGCTTTTGCTGATGATCTTGACCTACTTTATTTTGCCTTTTCTCATTCAGCCTGATAAAGGCCAAACCAGTACATTTGAAGAAGAAGCCAAACGATTTGCTGCATCACCTGTTCAGGAGGATAAAGTTTCCAATGATCTGACCCCCTACCCTTTTAATCCCAATCAAACCACAAGAGAGGGATTTTTACAACTCGGACTTACCGGGCGCCAGGCTGATATGATCCTAAAGTACCTCGATGCAGGTGGCAGGTTCAGGTCAGTTGAGGATTTCGGTAAAATGTACTCCATCTCTGATGAAGAATTCGATGTGCTGAAACCATTTATTATCATCGAAGAGGAGACCACAATTCAAAAAGTAACCGCCCCGGGAACGGGTCAGAGGTCGCTCAAGCCATTTCCGTTTGATCCCAATACAGTTGACAGTGCTGAAATGCAGCTTATGGGTTTGCGTGATCCACAAATCCGAAATATATTGAATTACAGGAAATCGGGCGGAAAATTTACCATCAAAAAGGATCTGGAGAAACTTTACAGTTTTTCGGAGGATGACTACGCTGCACTGGAGAAGTACATTCTTCTGCCCTCAGTTGATACCGTTCCCAAATTCCTGAAATCACAGGAAGTTTCAATAATAGTTGAGATCAATACCGCAGATACAACAGCTTTGCTGCAGATCAAGGGTATCGGTCCGGCCTACGCGCGCCGGATTGTAAGTTACAGGGATAAACTGGGTGGGTTTTACGACAAGTCGCAGTTGCTTGAAGTGTTTGGGATGGATACATCGAAATACGTCCAGATTGCAGGCTTTATCGAAGTGGATAAATCGAGAATCCGTAAGATGAACCTCAACAAGACAGGGTTCAAGGAGATTGTGGCGCACCCTTACCTGGAATTCTACATTGTAAAATCAATTTTTGAATACAAAGAAACCAAAGGAAAATTTGATTCAGTGGCCGAGTTGAAGCAGATCAGCCTGATCTATCAGCAACTTTACCAAAAACTGGAACATTATTTTACCGTTGACGA
>JACZJL010000041.1 GCA_014860585.1 Bacteroidales bacterium
CTGCGAACTGCCGACTGCCAACTATTTTCCCTCATTTTAAACCAAATCCATCTTTACTGTTACTTTTGCAACCGCTATGGCAAATTTTATCGAGATAAAGAACAAAAAGGCATCCTACCAGTACTTCCTCGTTGAAGAATATACTGCGGGTCTTATCCTTACCGGCACTGAGATTAAATCGGTGAGGGCGGGCAAGGCCAACATTGCCGATGCTTTCTGTATTTTCCAGGGCAACGAAATGTTCGTGAAGGAGATGCACATTGCCATTTACACGCAGGGAACCATTTACAACCATGAGCCAAAACGCGACCGCAAGCTGCTGCTCAACCGGCGCGAATTAAAGAAATTGCAGGGTAAGGTGAATGAGAAGGGATTTACCATCATTCCCACGCTGATGTTTGTAAACGAGAAAGGGCTGGCTAAACTGAAGATCGCGCTGGCCAAAGGAAAGCACTTTTACGACAAACGTGAAACCATCAAGAAAAAAGATGTTGCCAGAGACATTGAACGCTCGGAGTATTAACAAAACTTTTTATTCAATTTTTTCCAAACAATCAATCTTTGTATCGGTTTTGCGTTTATCAGAACAAAATCTAAAATTTAAATATTGAATTCTATGAAAAACCTGATTTTACTTTCAATCGCAGTCTTTTTCCTTATTATTCCCCAGCAAATCAAATCCCAGGAACCACCGAAGGTTAAATGGTATTCCATCGAAGAAGCGGTTGCGCTGAACAACAAAGCAAAAGACAAAGACAAAAAGAAATTTTTTATTGATGTTTACACCGACTGGTGCGGCTGGTGCAAAAAGATGGATGCCAATACTTTTACTGACCCGGTGATTGCCAAATACCTGAATGAGAATTTCTGGCCGGTGAAGTTTGATGCTGAGTCCTCAGCGCCGGTCACGATTAATGAGCAGACTTATGTAAATCCCAATCCGGGCACAAAACGATCTACCCATCAACTGGCCATATCACTGCTCAACAAAAGACTTTCCTATCCTTCGTTTGCATTTTTAGATCAGGAAGTTAAATTGATCACCGTGCTGCCAGGCTACAATACGCCCGACAAACTGGAACCGGTGCTCCATTTCATTGCCCAAGAGGCCTATAAAGACCAAACCTTCGACCAGTTCAAAGCTAATTTTAAGGGGAGTTATTAACGATTTTCTGTAAAATGCAACCGGAAAAAGTCAGCAGTCATCAGCCTGCAGACACCATACACAACAGTAGAAATAAGACATTAATTGTCTCTCCGTTAAAACAATAAAAATTATCATTTTTTTCTGACAGACTATTTTTTCCAACACAACAGAACGCTGCTGCAGATAATGGATCAGCAGGCATGAGCCTGCAAAAATAGACCAGCTTAGGCAGAAGCCAATGCTGATTTTATTCTGACCTTAATTAACTAATCTGAGAAAAAGGAACGATCACCAGGTACAATTACTGCTTTAACAGCTTTTTAATGGTTGTTCCCTCCTCATTGTGAAACCTCATAAAATACAATCCATCAGGATAGCCTGACAAATTTACAGAAAGATTACGGCTCATCTGATCAACAGTTTTCACTATCAATAGCTTCCCTGCAGCACTGAAAATTTCAACAGAATGAATGGGATGATCTGCCAAATCAATATTAACCAATCCATTGGTCGGGTTTGGATAAATTGAAATGTTATCCTGACTTTGCTCAAAAATATCAACGTATGGATTAAGTGTATACCAGACTGATAGTTCAGGGTGAAATTGTGGGTTGGTTTCGTCGCTGGAATAAAACTCCATATAGCGGTAAAATGATTCAACCTGTAAACACATTCTAAAACCAAATCCATTATCAGAATCATTGAGTAAATCTCTAACAAGCCTCGTTACCAAAATGTCTGGGTAATCCTGGTCACTCGTTGTTGAAAATGGAATGGCAACCCGGTTAGTATTTGTTATGGCAGGCTGATCATTCCAGGTAATTTCATCTTCCTGCCAGGGGGAGGTGATTCTTTGTATCCATGAGGCATTGGTTCCACTCAGGGTAGAATGGCCTCCAAATTGTGTACAGGCAAACAACGACATGGTAGCCTTAAGTACGTATGCATTTTCCGGGATTGACGAAAGGTCGAACTCAATAAAGCTACGATCAATAAATGGCTGGTTATCTATGGTTCCGGCATGGGCATGAAAAAACAGGGTGTTGCCCATATTCGTGTTTGGAAGCCTGGATTGCACCCTGGCATCTTTCCCGTAAGTTGCATCAGGCTTGAGAACGATACAGGTATCAACCAACAGGCCAGGATGATAAGTTATTGTTAATTTTGGGCGTAAATTTTCATTCGCGGCATCGCTTGAATAAAAAGTCATACTACGGTACTGCTCTTCAACCTGCAATCTTATCATCATGCCAAAACTATTGTCAGGATAAGCGATCATATCTTTGATCAGTTCAGTAACATTTATATCTGGATAATCCTGGTTGGATTCATTTGAGAAAGGGATTGTGACACGATTATCAACGGTTGTGCCTGGTTGGTTTGCCCAGGTGACTTCATCTTCCACCCAGGGGTTTACTATCCTTTCGAGCCAGCAGGCGTTGGTTCCTGTCAATGTTGAATGTCCGCCAAAAGTGGTATTCGCATATAAGGAAAGGGAAGCATCAAGTACAGTAGCATCTGTGGGAATGGAGGACAGATCGAATTCAATCAAACAACGATCGATAAACGATTCACCATGAATAGTTCCGGCATGACCATGAAAAAACAAACTGCTGCCCATATTGGTATTTGGCAGGGCATTCTGGATTCTTGCATCCTTGCCCTCTTCGGCGTTGGGTTGTAAAATAACTACTACCTGGGCATTGATGGAAACGGCAATTAAAGATGCAATAAACAGAAAGAGTCCAAATTTTGGTTTTAAACTTTTCATATCAGTATTTATTTGGATTTTGAAAAGTATTGAATATTTTTTGCCAAAGATAAGCATTATAAATTCACAAAACGAAAATTCTGCAAGAAAATCTCAGAATTTTCGATAGTATATTCGGGAAAAGTCAGCTATTGTTCCCAGTTCAAAACTACTTTTAAGGGGAGCTTTTAGTTGCATTTCTGAAAAACGCCAAATAAGATATTGACGGGTGCATACCAATTGACAGAACTTTGAAGTCACCCCGTGAATTACCCGAAAAAGATACCAAATTTGAAAGTTTGGTGGTCGCTTGAAATCATTCACGAGGTGACTATGCCTCGAAGCAGGCTGGAGCGTAAGCGAAACGCATGGAACTTCCATGGAGAATATTGAAGTTGATCTTAAAGAATGCTCTATTCTGCTCAGCTTATCTCGATATTCGGCTGTATGAGCAAATTGAGTGAATTCAGTTCGAGGGCAACCAAATTACCCATCCCGGGCTTATTCGGATGATAGCAACCGGTGTCGAGGGGAATATACCTTTTGTTGGGGTCGGAAAGTATGGTTTTTAAAAATTCGAGACTGACCGGCACATGCCCATGAATGACTGTCCGGTTACCAATTTTTTCGGGTTCGGGAGTAAAGGAACTTGTCCATAGCAGGGCATGTAAATCGTCGAAAGGATCTTTACGGTAGAAGTTGATTCCGGCATGCACAAGCACATACTGATCGAGTTCATAGAAATACTTCAGTCCACGAATCCATTCTACATATTTTTCAGGAATCTGATCTACGCGTTCGATCCCAAAACTCTTCAGTGTGGCGTAACCCCCACTGCGCATCCATTCCTCGAACAGTTTATTGCGTTCTTTGAAAAAGAAAAATTTTCTTTTCAAGTTTTGCTGGTTCTCGAGTGCAAGCAGTATATACTCCTCATGGTTTCCCCTTAAGGGGTAAATATTCAGTCCCTTCTCCTGCAAACCCATAATAAAATCAAGGACGCCCTTCGGATCAGGGCCACGATCGATGTAGTCGCCCAGCAAATAAATCTCATCTGTGCCCTGGGGCCTGATCTGGTTTTCGACAAGTGCCCGCAGCGTTTTTACACAACCATGCAGGTCGGGAATTACCCATCTTTTCATAGCAGGAGTTGATTTTGAGGGTTCAAATGTAAAATAAAAATGCAAGCCACGAAATTTTCCACGGCCTGCACCCGATCATTTTCTGTTTTAAAAATGAATATTTATTTCTTTTTCGCCTGATTGGCAACGGCTTCCATCAACTGCCTGATCACTTCAGGGTCGCCGATAAATTCATCCTTCAGCAGGTTGAGGTCATCATCAAAATCGAAAACGTAAGGAATTCCGGTTGGAATATTAAATTTAATGATTTCCTCTTCGCTCATCTTCTTTAAATACTTAACTACAGCACGGAGGCTGTTTCCGTGAGCCGATACCAGGATTTGACTTTGCTTCTGCAAAGCAGGTCTGATGCTGTTTTCCCAGTAAGGGATCATTCGTGCAATGGTCTCTTTGAGTGATTCTGTGGCAGGGATTTCATCAGGCGAAAGACCCCTGTAGCGTGGGTCGTGCTTCGGGTGGCGCGGATCCTCTTCGGGGATGGGCGCCGGGGGTACATCAAAACTTCGGCGCCACAGAAGCACCTGCTCTTCGCCATATTTCTCGGCAGTTTCGGCTTTATTCAGCCCCTGCAACATGCCGTAATGCTTCTCGTTGAGCCGCCAGCTTTTCTGCACAGGAATCCACATCTGATCCATCTGCTCCAGTGCCAGCCATAACGTCTTGATGGCGCGACGCTGATAGGAGGTAAATGCCATATCAAACTCAAAGCCTTTTTCCTTTAATGTTCTGCCGGCTTCTTTGGCTTCTTCCACCCCTTTTGCAGTCAGATCAACATCTGTCCACCCGGTGAACCGGTTTTCCTTATTCCACTGGCTTTCGCCATGCCGCAGCAATACTAATCTTTTCATACGTTGAAAAATTATTGATTATTGAACTGTTTTATCTTGATTCTCGATGGTAGCTTAACGTTTGCAACAGTTAAATATTGAAACGTATTGCCTGTGAGCAGAAAAAGTTTGGATCTCTGGAAAGGTTTGACAGGATCACTTCGCAAATTTCCCCACATAACTTCCGTAGTCAGTTTTTGCATTTAGCAGATAAATGCCATTCGGGAAATGATCCACATCAATTTTAATCTTTTCATTGATCACCGAATACGGCGTGGAGAAAACTTCTTTCCCGCTAACATCAATAATTGTGATCTCCTCAACCTGGCGATCCGGAATCATGAATTCGATGTAACCGCTTGCAGGGTTTGGGGATAGTTGTATCTCATGAGGGTCATTTTCGGTGATACCTAACGAAATGTGATCTAATTCAGCAATCAGCCACCTGTCGGGGTCAAATTTAACCGAATCAATTGAAAAGGCTGGGGCATCGAAAACAAATTGCTGCCCTGAAAAAGTATGATAACAAACCAGGTCCATGATCTGTCCTTGGCCATATAACCTGATTTGAACCGGCATATCAAAAAAATCTACTGAAGGATGGGATGTTTCCTGATGGATAGTTACCTGCAACTCATTGGATTGAACAAGGTTTAACATATCAATTCCATAAATCGGGTAACCTTCGCCGTAATACCATTTTTCGAAAAAAGAAGTCAGATCGCGGCCGCTGGCATTTTCGAAGTGGTTTTTCACATCCTCAAAAGTGGTGAAACGATAGACCAGTTGTGGGTCGTTTACATAGTTGCGAATGGCCGTGAAAAAGGCTTCATCGCCAATCATCCATCGCAGCATGTGCAGCAAATATGCGCCTTTGTGATAGGTGAGTCGTGAACTGAAAATCCTTGGAACCGATGTGGTGTCCTGCACATAAACAGATCCGTCCGGGGCGGCCAGAATTTTACCGAGTGTTACGTCCTTCCAGATTGGCCACCAGTATCCATCGTACATGTGCTCGAACGAAAGTCCGTTGGCGTAGGTCGCAAAACCTTCGTTGATCCAGATGTCGTGCCATGAAGCCAGGGTGATCATGTTACCAAACCATGAATGTGCCAGTTCGTGAGCGCGCAGGTCGTGACCCCATCCCGCCATAAAGCTCATTGTCTGGTGCTCCATGCCACCGCCGGTAATCGAGAACTGGGCGTGGCCGTAGAGTTCGTTCCTGAATGGATAAGGAGAAAACAATGTATCGAATAGCTGCATCATTTCGGGGGTGTTGACTACCATGTCAGCAATCATGGCGGAATCTTCAGGGTAAACATAGTTGACAATCGGAACCACACCTTCCGACAGGAAGGCTTGCTGGGTAAAGACAGCATAATTGGTCACAGCAAATGCCACCAGGTAGCTCACTATCGGGTAGCGATGGCCGAAATGATAAATCGTGTGATCACCGTCCGGGATTTCGGCTTTTAACAGACCATGGCTTACAGCTTTATATTGTGAAGGAGTTCTGATCACCACATCAACCGAATCAATCTTATCAGAAAGATTATTTTTTCCGGGCCACCAGTCTCTGGCGCCATAAGGTTCCGATAACGTCCATATGACGGGTACTCCGTTGTGTTCTGCCTGCTCAAAAGACCCAAAACCACTTTCGATGACAGGTTCACCCTGGTAGTAAATTGTTAATGAATCGATGCTGTTTGCCAGCACAGTTGAGTTCAGGTGGACAGAAAATTCAAAATCAGAGATGTAGTTCCATGTCAAGGGATTTGACCTGAAAATGATTGAGTCGATCATCATATTATCGTTCAGTTCCAGTATTATTGATGAAACATTTTCCAAAGCCCGGAAATAATTGGAAACATTTCCCATGATGTAGCGGACAGCCGGGTCAATCTCCCACTCAAAACGGGTGTAAGTCACATCAATATTCACTCCGGCACGGGATGGCTGTTGCCGGTTGAAATTTTTAAACTGCATGCTTCGGTTTCTGGCAATCAGTTCGGTATTGTCCTCAAAAATGTAGTTCTGAGAGAATAGTGGATCAATCGTAAACAAAACGATGAGCAGTAACAGGGATATTATCAGTTTTTTCATCTTAAAACAATTAGTCCGAAGAGTAAACAACCAAACCGGATATTTGTGCAAAATGAACTTGTCAGCAGCCGGTCATTCATTTTTTCTGACGGTCAAAATTAGGAAAATGAATGAAACACCGCCATTTTTTGCATCTTTGCACAAATTTCGTTGCAGTGATCAAATCATTTTCTTTTGCATTTTTAGTGGGATTTGGCTTCATGCTATTGTTTGGCTGTGCCAGCCAGGTTTCTCCCGGTGGAGGCCCAAAAGACGCAGAACCGCCGGTTGTGGTTAGAAGCGAACCACTAAATTTTTCCACAAGTTTTAATCAGAGCACCATTCAACTCACCTTTAACGAATTTGTGAAGCTAAAGCAGGCCAATGAGCAAATTCTGATCTCTCCGCCCATGAAAGTCAGACCAGAGTACCGTTTGCGCGGAAAGACCGTAATTATTGATCTGAAAGAAGAATTGTTACCCAACACAACCTACTCCATTTTCTTTGGCAGCGCCATCGTTGACATTACCGAAGAAAATCCGCTCACCGATTTTCTCTATGTTTTTTCAACCGGGGAATACCTCGACTCCCTATCGGTTGCGGGGGAAGTGGCGAATGCTTTTACCGGTTTGCCCGAAGAAAACATTTTTGTCATGTTGTATTCCATCGGAAATGATACTGTGCCGGTAGATTCACTACCCATGTCAGTCAGGCCGTTGTATGTTACCAAAACAGATAAAAACGGGATTTACAGGCTGCAATTTCTCAGGAATGAGCCGATGAAACTTTTTGCCCTGAATGACATGAACAGCAACTATCTCTTCGACATTCCTGACGAGGAGGTTGCATTTGCCGATACACTGGTAATCCCTGAAAAACCATTGACCATTGAGCCTGAACCTGTTTCAGATGGCAATGATTCCTTAATGGTCAGGGATTCAATAATCGTCAGGGATTTGTACAAAAACTATTATCCGCTCCGGCTATTTCAACATGTGGACTCTACACAGCGACTGCTCAGCGGTGACGGACTTCTCCCGCCAAAATTCCGCCTTGTGTTCAGACACCCGGCACAAAACCTTTCAATCGAGCTATCAGAACCACAAGTTGAGGGGGATTGGAAAATCGAAGAACTGAACTCCCGTAAGGATTCACTTATGGTTTGGCTAACAAGATCGGAGTTTGATACCCTACAGGTGAAGATCAGTTTAGCCGATACGGTTTTCGATACCATTCAGATTGTCATTCCGGAAAAGAAAGAAACAAAAACGACCCAACGCAGACGCGACGCTGATGAGCCGGTTAAACCCCAAAGACTGACGGTAGCAGGTAATGTTAAAAGTCGCACATTAGATTTAACGGACTCATTGATACTAACTTTTGAAAACCCCCTGGTTAGCTTTGATTTTTCTGATATATTGATGATTGCAGGAAACGATACCATCATTGGGGCGCCATTCGCACCTCTGGACAGCATCCGGCGAAAATTCATCCTTGAAAAACGGCTGAATGAAGAAACCCTTTACGATTTTACTTTCCCGGACTCAATCCTAACCGACATTTACGGACTGACCAACGATTCAGTTCGCATTGTTTTCAAGACTAAAGGACTCAATGAATATGGCAACCTGTTTATTGATTTGCAGATCAAAGACGAAAATCATCCTTACATCCTGCAATTGCTTGATATCAAGGATAAGATCATCAGGGAGCACTATGTGCACCGGTCGGGAGAAGTAAAATTTGAATTGCTGAATCCGGCTATTTACCGGTTAAAAGCGATCCGGGATGCATGGCCAAACCGTCGCTGGGATACAGGCGACTACATCGAAAAGCGGCAACCTGAGGAGGTATTTTTCTATCCGGCGGAGCTACAGGTACGACCCAACTGGGATATCGAGGAACAATGGGTAATCGAGTAAAACTTCAGAGGGTTGGATCGACTCAATCGTGGCAACGGTTAATGCAATCTATGATCTCCGTCAGGGTTTGATGTTTCAGTGAGTACATGATTTTTTTCCCCTGTCGCTGACTTGTCAGCACCCCCTTGTTTTTGAGGATGTTCAAATGATGTGACGCCGAAGCCTGGTCAATACTCAATCTTTCGAAAATCTCTGTAACACTCATAGGGTTGTCATGGAGCATATCGAGGATGGCAATTCTTAAGGGATGGGAAATGGCTCGAAGTTTACCGGCAGCCATTTCGAGTTTTTCCTGGTCGAGATGTAATTTATCCATTGGATTTTTTTTGCAAAACTATCAAAAAAACATATTCACAATGGGTAAATATGTAATTTAGTTAGTTTTTAAATAGTGACTGTCAGAAAACAACTTAAATATGATTTTCAACATTAAAAGTTTTCTGGCTGTCACTAAATAATGGAGTAAATGCAAATCTTGCTCCGTCGAACAAGCCTTTGTCGCTGAGCTTCAATTCCGGAATTACGAGCAATGCCATAAACGACAGGGTCATATAAGGCGCCCTGAGTGTGGAGCCTTTTTCTTTGGTCAGTCTGTCGAGCTTGTCGTAAGCAGCGGCAATCCTATATGCATCACCAGCCGACATCAGTCCGGCAACCGGGAGCGGCAGTAATTCCTCCTGATCTCCATCCACCAGCGAAACCCCGCCTTTGGCTTCGATCAGCAGGTTGATTGCCCTTACAAGGTCTTCATCATTGGTCCCGATGGCTATGATGTTGTGACTGTCGTGTGCAACTGTGGAAGCCATGGCGCCGCTTTTCAGGTTGAAGTTGCTGATAAAGGCAACAACAGGCCTGGCAGCCTGATAACGGTTGTAAACCACCAGTTTTAAAATATCCCGCTCCACATCACTTTCCACATTGCCGTTTTTAATCTTTGGTTCAACCGACATCGCTTTAGTGATCAACTGCCCTTCGAGTGCCTGAATAACCTGTAATTTACCGGGTTGAAACGGAACACGGATATCTTCGGTCGAAATCTTTTCTGCATTGAAAACATTTGGTGCGCTCTCCGGAACGGATTCAATGAGGGATTTCCCATTTTCGCCCACTTTCATTCCCTGAACATAGGTAGCCCGGACGTTGAACTCCTGAAGGTTATCCACAAGAATAAAATCAGCGTCATCACCCACACGCAATAACCCGACATCAAGGCCATAATGCTCAACGGGGTTAAGGATGCAACTACGCAGAACTTTCATCGGATCGTGTCCCCTGGCGATTGCCCTTTTGACCAACTCGTTGATATGACCTTTTTCGAGGTCATTAGGATGTTTGTCGTCGGAACAGAACAGCACCTGATCAGGGTATTGATCCAAAAGATCGACCAGTGCATCAAAATTCTTTGCCGCACTTCCTTCCCTGATCTGAATTTTCATTCCCCATTTGATTTTTTCCAAAGCCTCCTCCATTGTAAAACACTCGTGATCAGTGGTGATGCCTGCCTGGATATACCTCCTGGCCTCCTCCCCCACCAGACCGGGAGCATGGCCATCGATGGGTTTGTTGTGTTTTTTCGCAATGGCAATTTTTGCCATCACCTCCGGATCATTGAACAACACACCCGGAAAGTTCATCATTTCGGACATGTATTTAATCTCGCCGGAGCCAAGCAACTCATCCAGCGCGTCAGTTCCAATGCTGGCGCCGGCAGTTTCAAATGCAGTTGCAGGTACGCAGGATGACGCCCCAAAGTAGAATTTGAAGGGGACTTTTTTTCCGTTACTGATCATGTATTTTATCCCTTCGATACCCATGACATTGGCAATTTCGTGTGGGTCGGATACTGTGGCAACCGTACCGTGTGCCACTGCAAGTCGTGCAAATTCAGAGGGGATCAGCATACTGCTTTCGATGTGCACATGCGAATCAATCAGTCCTGGCAAAATATATTGATCAGGAACATGATCAGTTTCGGCGATTGCTTTGATTTTTCCGTCTTCAATATCAATTGTTCCGGAAAAAATTCTGCCGTTCCGAAGGTCAGCAATCTTTCCTGAAACCTGGAATTTATCATGGGTTTTCATGTCACTGCATATTTTTTTTTGTGTGATAGGCCACTTTTTCGAGTGAGGTGATCATGTCGTACTCATCGAGGTAAACGTGATTTGGCAGGTTAAGCGGTTTTGAGGAAAAATTCAGAATCCCGCTAATTCCCGACTTCACAAGGTGATCGGCAGTTTCCACTGCTTTGTCCACGGGTACGGTGATGATCCCTATCGAAATGTTGTGCTCTTTCATCTTACTTTCCAACTCATCTACATGATAAACAGGCACCCCGGCATAAAGTTTACCGGTTTTTTCGGTATTTACATCAAATGCAGCAACAATTCTAAGTTTAGGTCGCTTACCGCCAAAATATTTCAGGATAGCTTTTCCAAGGTTACCGAGCCCCATGATGCAGACATTCTGACCTGTTTCGGTATCGATGATATTCCCGATCAGTTCGATCAGTTCCTTAACATCGTACCCCCGGCGCAATGTGCCATTATAGCCGATCAGCATAATATCCCTCCGCACCTGAACGGGCGTAATGTGAAGCAGTTGGGCTATTTCGTGCGAAAAAATGAATTCTTTTCCGCCGGCCAGGGTCATCAACAGATTTCTGCGGTATTGACTTAGTCTTTCAATGGTTTTATCAGGTAAATGCATGAATTGAGATTTTTTTCATTTTCAGTGCAAACTTACTACAATATTGAGTAGCACAAGAAAAACGGGGTAAAAAATGCTCAATAATAAGTTGAAAATAAAAGTTCCGGGAAATAAAAAAGAGCCACAAATGCGGATTTGCAGCTCTTTCAAAAAGGTTTTTCCCCGCTATTCTCTTCTTCCTAAAAATATCATGATATAATAGGCAAGGGTTGCGAGTGAAGCCAGCGCAGCAACAACATAGGTCATTGCAGCCCACTTTAGCCCATCTTTGGCCATTTCGTGCTGTTCTCCCCTTGTCATTCCGGTACCTTCGAGCCACACCAACGCCCTGCGTGATGCATCAAATTCTACCGGTAAGGTGATAAAACTAAACAAGGTGGTTAGCCCAAACATGATAATGCCGATAAGCAGCAACTGAGGAAATATCCCGATAGTCAGGATGCCGGCCAGCAGCACCCATTGCATCCATCGGGAGCTGATACTGACAACGGGAACCAATTGTGAACGCATCTGCAGCCATGCATAGGCCTGGGCATGCTGCAGTGCATGGCCGGTTTCGTGAGCGGCAACTGCCGCAGCCATCACACTACGCCCGTTGAATACTTCTGGACTCAGGTTGATGGTTTTGTTCGTCGGATTGTAATGATCGGTCAACTCTCCGGGAACTGACTTTACCGATACATCGGTTATGCCATTCTGACTTAACATACTTCTTGCAATATCACTTCCGGTTTGTCCGGAAGGGAGGGGGATTTTTGAATATTTTGCAAAACGGTTTCTCAAACGGCTTTGAACCATCCAGCTTAACAGCATGAAAACTCCGAAAATCAGCAAATAGGACATCATAATTTTATTCTTTTAAAAATGATTTAAAATGCATTTGGCTCGCTATCAAAAACTCTGCCAGCAGCTTCGATCGGCAAATTAACTTCCAAATGCAGAAATTAGTTCAAATTTGTCAGATTTTGGTTAGGAAAACACAATTGTAATCCTCACGTCATGGGTTCAAAGTACAGAATTTATGCTATGTTTGCAAGGTAAATCAGATCTAAAATTATTACCAGGTTACCTCACATTGAGAATCAAAATTAAAAAATTAAAGATCCCATTCATTTTGATCCTGTTATTCCTCATGGTCTCCTGCAACTATAGTATAGATCAGAAAGAAGAAGAACAAATTGCAACCAGACGACCGTTGATGGATGAGCACGAATTGTTCATTACAACATTCTATCCGATAGTTCATGCCGAAAACTCTTACATAATATCTCAACGTACCCATTTACAATGGTTGCGTGAAAGGCACTGGTTTGCCTTGCGTTTTGGCAATCACCTGCATTGGCTTAACCAGTTAGGGAGATTTTACAAGTTTGATTCCCTGTATTTTCAACAATCGCTCACGCGGTCTGACTTTGAGCAACGGATTGACAGTCTTTTGATTCATGTTGACATGATCCCCGACAAACTGGTGATGGCACAGGCTGTAATTGAGTCAGGCTGGGGAAAGTCCTATTTAGCCAAAAAAGCAAATAATTATTTCGGGATGCGATGTTTTAAAAAGGATTGCGGCATACCTCCGCATGGCGTGCATTCCCCGGTTTTCTGGCACAGAAAATATCCTACAGCTACAGAAAGCGTAAAGGATTACATGCTAAATCTTAATACGGCAAATGCCTATAAAAAGTTAAGAAAGATGAGAGGGGAACAACGGATGAACGGAACTGAACCTGACCCCCTTGAATTGGCTGAAACATTGGATAATTACTCAGAAATAGGAAGAGAATACATCAGGATGTTGCACGAGGTGATGAAAAATTACCTGCCAGAGGATTTAGAGGCTTTTATCCGGCAGAAACCTTCCCAATGATATTTTCAGCCTCAAGATCAATAGCTTTTTTCAATAATCTGTAAAAACCGGCTGTTAAGTAACAAACTTTTTCGATATTTGCACACTGCTGCATTGATTTGTATTCTTCGAAGAATTTACAATACTATCTTCAACCTTCAATTTTTACAATAATGAAAACGAGAATTACAATAAGCTGCATCCTTTTCATCCTGCTATTTGTACCCAACACCTACATTGCGGGTCAAAACATCAAAGACTTTACGGATATCGGAGCTAATGTCCAGTCAGGATCACTACCTCCCGGGTGGGAATACACAATCACATGGCTTGTTAGTGCAATACTAATTCCCCATTATGCAATCATTTCAATTTATGGAGATGAACCTCCGGAAGGAAGCTGGCTTGGTGTATTTTATACCGATGAGTTTGGAGTTGAAAAATGTGGCGGCGCCTGCCAGTATGATTACAACCTATCAATGATTTTGACAACTTTTGGTAATGATAATTTTACGCCAGAAAAAGATGGATTCAATACTGGGGAAAAATATATATGGCGGATATTTGACAATGTAACCATGCTCGAATATCCTGCCATTGCAACATACAACCCAAACTCCGGCAATCCTAACGGAACGTTTGGAGGTTTGTTCTGCGAAATCTTGAAACTGGATGCAATTCTAACCCTTCAGATTGATGTTTCTGCAGGCTGGAGCGGCTTTTCATTGCCGTTTAATCCGCTGGATCAGGATGTGACAGGTATTTTTTCTGAAATCGAAGACCAGTTGATTATTTTGCAAAACGCTGAATTCATTTATTGGCCGGAGGAGGAAATCAACACCTTCCCTTACTGGTGGCCAACGTTTGGAGCTCAATTGAAAATGGCTGACGATGCCACGCTCGAGGTTTCCGGAATACCTGGCGAGCGGACCATCAGCCTGCCGGAAGGATGGAGTTATCTTCCTGTGATGAGCATTTGTGATGTGGATGTGGTTGCGCTTTTCGTGGTAATAAATGATAAAATTGATCTTGTAAAATCCATCGGCGGATTCCAACTGTATTGGCCTGCCATGGGTATCAACACGCTGGAAATGCTTCAAACCGGTAAGGCTTACTTGATCAAACTCAATCAGCCTGCAACGATTACCTTCCCCGCTTGCCAGGGCACAGTAAAGAGGTAATCTTTCAGACCGGAATTATGCCGTAAGTCATAGAATAGCCAATGATCTCAAATGAGACTGTCTCAAATGTCTATTTTTAATCCAGCACATTGAAAATCAAATAGGAGAAATCTGCATTTGATTGAATGGTTGGCCTTTACATACTGAGTAACAAAATTGCTACCCTTACCATAAACAGTGAAAGCCCAACGGGATTTAACAGAAAAAAACTTATTACAAAACAAATTTTACTGATATTTGCAGACTGTTGCTTTATAATGTGTTCTTCGGAGAATTTGCCAAACTATCTTCAATTTTACTACTATGAAAACGAGATTTACAATCTATTGCATCCTTTTTATCCTTCTTCATTTTTTGCCTACTGTTTACATTGCAGGTCAAAACAGTAAAAACTTTTCGGGGATCAGGCCTGATCATTACATGGTGGTTTTAGGTGAGCGTCCGCCGATTGATCTGAACAACGTTCCGTCAGATGCTTATGAACCGGGGAAACTGAAGATCAAACTAAAGGCAGGTCTTGAAAGATTGATGCCAGATCAACCCTTTCATTCTGGTCCGGCGGGTTATGTTATCACTGGCATCCCTTCCCTTGATGCGGTAAATCAGGCTTTTGAAATAAAGGCATACAACCCGTTGTTTGCCGGACTTTACGAAACCGGGGTCAGGTCTTCCGAATTTCAGGAAAGACACAAGGCCTGGGGTTTTCATCTTTGGTTTGAACTGATCGTTGATGAGAAAACTGATGTGCTTGAGGCTGTAAGGCGATTTTCTGCATTAAAAGAGGTGGAAATTGCTGAACCTGAATACCGCAAACGACTTGTTGTTGATCAACTTTCACCAAACAATCCAGAGCCGGAAAAATACCCGGATGCGACTTCCGGTCTCCGCTGGACTCCCAATGATCCTCAATATACCAGCCAGTGGCACTACAACAATACCGGACAACAAGGCGGAACTCCCGGCGCCGACATCAGCCTTCAGGAAGCATGGGACATCGAAAAAGGAAGCAGCGATGTGATCGTGGCCATTATTGATGGCGGAATTGATTACACACATTCAGATCTTGCCGGAAATATGTGGTCAGGTATAGGATATAATTTTGTTACCGGCAGTTCCACAGTTACTGCTCATAATCATGGTACGCATGTAGCCGGAACGGTTGCAGCCGTCAATAATAATAACGTTGGTGTGGCAGGTGTGGCGGGTGGATCAGGCTCAAACGACGGTGTCAGGTTAATGTCGTGCCAGGTATTCACTACAACCAGCAACGGCGGATTTCACCTGGCGCCAGTTTATGCTGCCGACAATGGTGCTGCCATTTCACAAAACAGCTGGAGCTATACCAATCAGGGTGTTTATGATCAATCGGTGCTCGATGCTATTGATTACTTCAATTTGAATGGTGGTGGAGATGTCATGACAGGAGGAATAACCATTTTTGCAGCCGGAAACGACAATTCTTCAGGTCAATGGTATCCGGCCTATTATTCAGGGTCCTTTTCGGTTGCTGCCACAAATAACCAGGACATTAAAGCATGGTATTCAAATTATGATACCTGGATAGATATTTCAGCACCGGGAGGTGAAACCAACTCGGTTACTGCCCGCGGTGTGTTGAGTACACTCCCGGGAAATAGTTACGGTTATTACCAGGGGACCTCAATGGCCTGCCCCCATACATCCGGCGTGGCTGCTTTAATGGTTTCACTGGGCTATGGCCAACTCTCCTCCACACAAGTTGCAAATTTCATTCGTACGACCACCGATAACCATTACGGGGTGAATCCTGCGTTTATCGGAAAACTTGGCACAGGAAGGCTTAACGCCCATTCGGCATTGCTTGCCGTTCAATCGGTGATATCCAGTGTTGCCAACCCGCAGAGTTTTACCGCAACTACAGTAAGTTCAAGCCAGATCAACCTTTCATGGACCAAAAATCCGGACAACAACAGTGTAATGGTCATCTGGTCGTGGAATGGGATTTTTGGAGACCCTACCGACGGCGTAATCTATAAAAATGGTGACCCTATAACAGGCGGAGGATTAGTGCTGTACCGTGGGAGTAACACTTCGTTTTCGCATACCAATCTCAATGGTTCCACAATCTATTATTACAAAGCCTTTTCCTACAATCTGACCAATGAGTACTCAGTCGGACTTTCAACCAATGCCACAACTTTGAGTGGTCCGTTTGCTGATTTTGAGGCAAATCCAACCACGACCATGTTAACCATCCCGGTTACCTTCACCGATGCATCGGGAGGTGGAACTTTTAATTCCTGGTTGTGGAATTTCGGAGCAGGGGCGAATCCTTCCACAGCAACTGGGCAGGGACCTCATTCTGTAGTTTATTACACAACCGGAAATAAAACGGTAAGTCTGACCGTAGATGGAACCTATACTGCGACAAAAGTGGACTATATTACAGTAAATGAACTGTCATTTTCGTCAAGTGGAACATACACAGCCGGAGATATTTCCACTGATTACAATTTTCAATCCCTCCCCGGTTCATCTTCATGTCCTGGATCACTGACTGTTACTATTCCGGCAGGTGCAGAGATTACTTCGGTGGATGTAAGTTACCAGATGACTGCCCGTAACAATGGCTGGAAATCAGAGCAAAGATCACAACTACGCTGTGTTTCACCTGGTGGAACTTCCGAATCTGTTCTTTTCAGCGGTACAGGCAATTCCACAGGAGCGCAGGCCTATAACCGAACAGGACTGACGATTGCAAACGGAGTAACCGGTGGAGGGAATATCCAGTTCCAGTTGCATGCAGGGCGCACCTGGGGTGGGTCGGGGTGCAATACGACTTATAACAAAGTAGATAACAACACATGGACTGTCACTGTTAATTATCTTTTAAGTCAGGAACCTGTTGCAGATTTCAGCGCTTCGGCCACAACAATTTATGCCGGCGAATCGGTGAATTTTACCGATCTTTCCACAAACAATCCTACCTCCTGGAGCTGGTCGTTCACGGGCGGAACCCCGGCGTCCTCTTCCATCCAAAATCCGGCGGTGGTGTACAATTCGCCCGGGGTGTACAATGTTTCACTCACTGTGACCAATGCATTCGGATCGGATACCGAGACCAAAACTGATTTCATCACCGTGCAGGTTGTTCCTTTGCCAGTGGCAGATTTCAGCGCTTCGGCCACAACAATTTACGCCGGCGAATCGGTGAATTTTACCGATCTTTCGACGAACAATCCTACCTCCTGGAGCTGGTCGTTCACGGGCGGAACCCCGGCGTCGTCTTCATCACAGAATCCTGTGGTGGTTTATAATACGCCCGGTGTGTACAATGTTTCACTCACTGTGACCAATGCGTTCGGATCGGATACCGAGACCAAAACTGATTTCATCACCGTGCAGGTTGTTCCTTTGCCAGTAGCAGATTTCAGCGCTTCGGCCACAACAATTTACGCCGGCGAGTCGGTGAATTTTACCGATCTTTCCACAAACAATCCCACCTCCTGGAGCTGGTCATTCGCGGGCGGAACCCCGGCGTCGTCTTCATCACAGAATCCGGCGGTGGTGCACAATACGCCCGGGGTGTACAATGTTTCACTCACTGTGACCAATGCATTCGGATTGGACACCGAGACCAAAACTGATTTCATCACCGTGCAGGTTGTTCCTATGCCAGTAGCAGATTTCAGCGCTTCGGCCACAACAATTTATGCCGGTGAGTCGGTGAATTTTACCGATCTTTCGACCAACAATCCCACATCATGGAGCTGGTCGTTCACGGGCGGAACCCCGGCGTCGTCTTCATCACAGAATCCGGCGGTGGTGTACAATACGCCCGGGGTGTACAATGTTTCACTCACTGTGACCAATGCATTCGGATCGGACACCGAGGCCAAAACTGATTTCATCACCGTGCAGGTAAATAATCCGCTAATAGCAAATTTCATAGCAGATACCACACAAATCTATAAAGGTGATGTCGTTCACTTCTATGATCTCTCCAGCGGAGATCCTACATTCTGGAATTGGGAAATCCAGGGAGGAACACCTTCGGTTTCTTACCAGAAAAACCCGGTAGTGATATTTAACCAGACTGGGGAATTTGATGTGAAACTGACTGTATCTGGCGTCAACGGCCAATCGGAGATTTTCAGACAGAAATACATCAAAGTGTTGGAAGTGATTCCATTGTTTCCTCCAGGTTGGGATTTTGTCATTACCGGATCACAACATGTTATTGCCGTGCCTTTGCAGGCCAATCCGCGTATTTTGGACGTTCCAATTGCTCCTGGTGATTATGTTGGAGCATTTTACACTGATACCTATGGTAATTTAAAATGTGGCGGCGCCACCCAATGGAACGGCACATCCAACATCGCAGTGATGGCTTATGGCGACCAGTTTTTCACTCCGTTAAAGGATGGTTTTGCTTTTAATGAAGCGTTTAAATGGAAAGTGTTTTCTTATAGCCATAATAGGGATTTCGATGCCACCCCAACTTACGACCCGATGGCGCCCAACCAGGGAAACTTTCTTCCCATGGGACTTTCGGCGCTTTCGGACATTTATGCCGGTACCCTGTTTAATGTCAATATTCCTGAAGGATGGAGCGGCATCTCAAGTCCGGTTATACCTTATGATCCTGATTTCGACCAGCTCTTTGCCAGTATTCTGGGCGACCTGACTATCCTGTATAACTTTAATGGAATGTTCTGGCCTGGACAAAACATCCATTCACTTGATACCTGGACAAATACCGGCTACACTATCAAAATGGAAAACAGTGCCACATTGGAATTTGGCGGTGATCTCATCACCAGTAAAAATCAGCTTGTTAACGCAGGAACCAGCTATCTTGCGGTTCTTGTTCCCTGCGAGGTTGAAACTGAGGCATTATTTGCCCCCCACCTCAATAAATTACTACTTGTGCGCAACATTACCAGCACTCAGGTTTACTGGCCATTGTATGGGATCAATACACTTGAATATTTGATCCCGGGTAATGCCTATTTCGTGGTTGCCACTTCCAACTTCACCCTGACTTTCCCCCAATGCCCGGCAGAAAGCAACTTTAAAACAGCTTTGCCGGATTTCAATATGCAACCGGAAGTACCCTGGACACTTTGCAGCCCAACACCGTCGGTACATACAATAGCTGTTACCGGAAAGGCAACCGGTTCGTTGGTGGCGGGTGATATCCTGGGAGTTTTCAATACTGCGGGTGATTGCTGCGGATGGGCTGATTACCAGTCAAAAAACATGGCTATTCCTGCCTGGGGAATTGACCTCACAAGTGAAAAACAAGTTGGCCTTGTCCAGAATGAACTGCTGACTTTTAAGCTTTTCCGGCCTTCTGCCAATCTTTCCTATGACCTGCAAATCACCTGGGATCAATCAATGCCTGACCAGGGACTGTATAATTCCGGCGGCCTTTCAGCCATCACCGGTATCAGTTTGACCACGGGTGACAGCGCTGACGCTGACCCGTTTGAGGTGTTCAGCCTTTATCCCAATCCCGGTAACGGCCTTTTCAACATCAAAGGTGTCAGTAACGTCCGTAGGATTTCAGTAACCCATCCCGACGGCCGCCTTGTGGCTGATATCGAACTCAGTGGTGAAGAAACTGTGGCCATCAACCTTACTAATCATGCACGGGGAATTTACCTGGTCAGGGTTTTCACCGCCTCAGGAGTGCAATTTAGGAAGATCGTGCTGGAGTAAATTTGGTTTTCGTTTTACTTTCGAACGAAGACACTATTTTTAACCTGTTTTAGAGCTGGATAAAAAAGCAGGTACAACCTGCAGAAATAGTTTCGGCTTAGGCTGGAGTCTAAGCCCAATCATTGCCAGACGGGGCTCCACCTCATTTGGTCTATTATGTCAGGCTCCGGTCTGCCAAATCCATCTGAAACCTGTAATTTTAAAAGCTGAAAAATATTGCTTTGGCTGAAACCCAAACCGAACCATTGTTCAGACGGGGCTCCACCTCATTTGGTCCATTATGGCAGGCTCCAGCCTGCCTTTATGCCTTCTCATTCAAAATCATACTATATAAAATGATGAGCAGTTCTCATGGCACTCGATAAAAAAGAAACAGCCAATTTATTTTTTCTCGTAATCTGTGGTGCTAAAAGTTTTATTTTTGCAGCCGCAATTAACGCCACCTTAGCTCAGTCGGTAGAGCAGCGCATTCGTAATGCGCGGGTCGTGGGTTCGAGTCCCATGGGTGGCTCTTTTTTTTTAGGGTTCAAAAGGTTTGCCCAGACCTAATTGAACTCCAGCAAAAGCTCGTTGTTGTCAATAATAACGTTTTTAAGGGTGAAAGAACCCTTTCCACTAAAAATCACCCGCGTCAGGATTTGAAATTCACTGTTGGTCTGTTCATCAAGGTTTTTTACCTTTGAATTGAAAACTTCCAGTTGCTCCAAATGATTGATAACAGCATTTTGCCAGGCCTCCCAAAGGCCGTATTTCAGGCTGAAATATTGGGGATAAGGGTTTGTAACTTTAATGGAATCAATATCTTTGGCAATTTTGTATTGGAACCAATGATCGAACTCAACAGTACTCATCGTATCATTTCCCGATTCAATAACGATGCCTTCGGGAGAAAAAATCCTATGGTAACTGAATAACTCTTTTGCCCCTGAGCAGGTTTCGTGGTACAGCCAGTTTTTCGATTTTCCGATGATTGCAGGCTTTTTTGACCTGGTCAACTCCGACTCAAAATTCTCCATTAAAATTCTTACCCTGTCACAGTCTTTTGTTGGATTTTGTGATTCGGCCAGGCTGATCAGTAGTACCGCTTCTTGGTTCGCATTGTAATCCTGCTCGATTATACTGATGTTTTCAGGGTTGAAAGATAACTCCGCAAAGATGCTGGTAAATGAGTTGAATTTTCCGAGGGTCTTCCTCGTTTCTTTGTCGAGGTAATAGTTATCAAGCACATTTTCAATCTCATATTCTCTTGATAGGGCCAGCATCGACAAAGCCCTGGCAAATGCCTGGTTGAAAGCTGACACAGAATCCATTCCGGGATCGGAAATGCCGTGAGCCACATGGTGACCTGTGTGATGGTTTAAACCGTCAAAAAACCAGGCTGGCAGCGCAACCGGGCTAAAATTACCCCTGCGGGCGGTTTGCTCTGTCGGAACAGAAATTGTGATTGTGTCATTCTCAAACTGAGCCTCAAATAATCCCTTAAAAGCCTCGTAATCTTTCTCCACCTGCTTTTTATACGGCTCTGTTTGTCCAAATAAATGCACAGTGAAGATGTAGAATAGAAAAAACAGGGAAAATGGTTTTTGCATGATGATTTCAATAAAAAACCCTGACTTCCCGGCGCTTATGGCAAACCACGAAAAGTCAGGGTTGGGAGTTCATTGATTAGGTTTACCTGTTTTTAAACTCCTCCATCTCTTTTTCGAAAGTCTTTTTGAAGTTTTCGTACTGGAAGTCAATTTTCAGCTTCTCGTCGTCTGAAATTCTCTTTGACATACCGTTTGCGATTTCAGCACCGGCCAGCTCAATGGCAACATAACATTTATAGTTGCCCTCGGCTGTTTTGGTGTATTCCTCGCAAATGGTGCGAATGCCATTGAGTTGCTGATCAATTACTTCACGGGATAGTCCTTCGTACCTTTCGCGATCTTCGATGGCCTGACCGGAAGTGTAGCTCGAAAAATAATTGTCAATGACCGCTTTTACCGTGGTTTCGATGGATCCGGCAAGTGCCAGACGGGCATTGCTCATGGCTTTTTTCTTTGCCATACTCTGATTGGTGCTCTCTGCCACATCATTTGCCCTGAAATATTCTGCATCGCTGAAGTATTCAGGACCAGAGCAATACATTTCAATTTTTTCTTCTCCTTTAGGTGCAGATGTACTTTCTTTGGAGGATTTGCAACCCTGCATCAAAGGCATAGCGAACATTGCAGCCACCGCTAAGAACAAAAACGAACGCAAGTAATCTCTTTTCATAACAGTAATTTTTTGAATAATTATTTAGAATGAATGTTGGTGCAAATTTAGCAGTTTTTAAATCTGGTGGATTATTTTTAGAAAATTTTTTCTGACCCTACCCTGAGAGGATGGGACGACAGAAAAAAATAAACCAGTGATCAAACCAAGTCTTGCAGGGTTGAATTATTTTCAAGTAGTAGGATATTTTTTCACCTATAATTGCATTTCCATTAAAATGAATTAATTTTGAAACTCCAAAAGTTAGTCTCAGGTTTTAAATCATCATTATTCAAACAAAATTAAGTCACATGAAAACCAGTCTTTTACGCATTTTAATATTATTGGTTGTCATTGCTTTTATAGTGCTGGTTGCCCAAAATTGCAAAAAGGTTGACCTCGACCGCATTGCTTTGGTAAAAACCCTCAATGTGAGCAATGTCACTACCAATTCGGCGTCGGTGAGTGGCGAGATCATTGATGCCGGCGAGCAGGTGAAAAGTTATGGATTTGTGGTTGCTACCTTCCAAAACCCAACCATTACCGATCAGAAAGTAGTCAGTGGAACATCAGCCCAAACGGGAAACTTCTCCGGGATGGTATCCGGGCTTTCACAGAACACCAACTATTGGGTGCGAAGCTATGTGGAAGGGGAAAATGAGACCGTTTATGGCGATAATCTGTCATTTAAAACAGTGGCCGGTACAAGTTCAGCATGGCTAAACTATGACAACGGTCAGAACGCTGATGGTATCGGTCTGCTCGAAGGTGGCAGCTTTGATGTGGCCATCAGGTTTACACCAGCCCAACTGGCGCCTTACAATGGTTTCAGGGTAACTAAAATCAAATTCTTCCCGCGGATGTATTATTCATCGCAATTCTCGGTGGAGATTTTTACCGGATCAAGTCTTGATGCGATGAGCCTTTCATACTTTGAAGATGTGAACTCACCGGTTCCTGACCAGTGGAATGAGGTCATACTGGAATCCGGCTTTCAGATTGACGCTTCTCAGGAAATGCTTGTCGGGTACTGGATTTACGGGCAGACGGCAGGGTATTATCCGGCGGGGATCGACAGCGGGCCGGCCAACGTGGGCTATGGGGACCTCATTTCGCTGGATGATGGAGTTACCTGGAGTTCATTAACCCAAAGCAGCACTTTTAACGGCAACTGGAACATCCAGGTTTTTGTGACTAACGAGGCAGGAAAAGAATTTAAGATCGGTCATTTGCCAGGTCCTCCCTCCCGAAAGTCAGGCGCTGTCAAGGGATCGCCGAAGATTTCCTCCTTCAGTTCATCTCAACGTTAACCTTTAAAAATTAGAATGTTATGAAAAATATTTATAAAATCCTGGTTTTTTCATTTGTATTGGCCATGCCTTTGGTAATGAGTGTTGAAATCAAAGCTCAGTCGAAGGCACAGGTCGAAAATGTGAATTTTTTCGTTGAAGGCGAGAACCTGGTAATTACTTACGATATCGTCAAGGCCTCCTCGGGTGAGACGTTCGAGGTAAGTGTTAATATTGCAACAACATCCGGAAAGAAAATCAGCGCATTTTCGCTGCAGGGGGATGTGGGCCCCGGGGTGATTGGCGGAAAGTACAAGCGCATCACCTGGGATTTGAAAAAAGACAATGTGTATCTCGATGATGAAATTGAGGTGGAGGTAATCGCTCTCTCGATGGCTGTAAATAGCGGAGTCAATATCGGTGGGGCTTTGCTGCGGTCTGCAATATTTCCCGGATGGGGAAACAGTTATGTGAAAGGAGGTGGACCATACTGGCTTATCGGGGTTGTGGCCTACGGTACGCTTGGAGGTTCAATCTATTTTAACAACCAGGCCTACAATGCTTATGAAGACTATAAAAATGCCACAACAGCCAATGACCGTGACCAGTTCTACAATGATGCCGAGAGTCACAAAAACATGCAGAATACCCTTGCCATCACAACTGGCGCCATATGGGCTATAGACCTGATCTGGACTGCCGTTCAGGCAGGCAACGCAAGGAAACAAGCTGCACAAAATAAAGTCTCGCTGGATTATTATTACGATCCGATGGCGCAACAGCCACTTTTTAGAATTACTTATAACCTGAACTGATGCTTAAAATCCTGACTACTATGAAAACATACATCATCAGCGTTTTACTTTTATTCCTCGCGGCCTTCACAACAGCACAGGTAACCTCAGGTAAAAGCGAAGCCAAACGGGTTACATTCAAACAACCACAACAAGGCATCAACACCCGTGAAATTCCCGACCTGATTATTAAAGAGGAGAAGTTTTCCGACGAAAACGGGAACAACATTATCAATGCCAATGAAGAGTGCCTGATCAGTTTTAAAGTGGGGAACATAGGCAAGGGAATGGCATCAAATGTTGAAGTGACCATTTCGTTGAAAGGTGAAAAAGTGTATGGAGTAGTTTTCGATGAAAAGATCACGATCGGTGATCTTTCCGGTGATTCGGAAAAAGAGGTGACCATTCCGGTGAAAGCCGGCTCGAACACCCAGGACGGGTATGCAGAGTTTTTAATCGAAGTGGCTGAATCTCGCGGTTTTGACGCTTACCCGCTGGAGTTTAAGATCGAAACCCGACGGTTTGCTGAACCGAAACTCGTGATTGCTGATGCCATTTTCAGCACCGAAGATGGGGGTGTCATTAAACTCAACTACCCAATCAACCTCAAAGTGTTGGTTCAGAATATCGGCGAGGGAGAGGCAAAAAATGTAAACGTTAGGTTTGAACTAACCAATCCAAACTGTATTTTCCTTGGGGACAAAGATCAGTATGCGCTCAACTATTTGGACAGGGGAGAAAGTCGGGAGATGGATTTTCTGTTCACAGCCAACCGCCGCTACATTGAGCCAAAAATCCCGGTAAGGGTGGTCGCTACCGAAAGCTTTGGGAGATTTGGCATTGATACATTATTAAATGTTGGGTTGCAGGATAACCTGACAGCACGCAACCAGGTGGTGATCCAGGGCATTGCCACCCCGGAAACAAATATTGAGATTGCCTCATTATCCTCGGAAGTTGACAAAAACATTCCAAGAACAGGAAAAGATTTCCCCTTCAGGTATGCTTTGATCATTGGTAATGAGGATTATTCCAAATACCAGCGGGGGTTGAACACCGAAGCCAACGTAGAATTTGCCCGTCACGATGCCACCATTTTCAAAAATTATGCGCAGGATGTATTTGGGGTTCAGGAGAAAAATATCTTTTTCCTGACCGATGCCACAGCCGGTGAAATGAGGCAGAAGGTAGACCTGATTTCGAAACTTGCCGCCAAATCGTCTGACCAGGCTGAAATTATTTTCTATTATGCCGGTCACGGACTGCCGGATGAAATGAGCAAGGAACCTTACCTGATCCCTGTGGATGTTGCGGGTTCAAATTTAAATGCAGCCATCAAGTTAGCTGACATTTATACAACTTTTAGCGAAAGTGGCGCCCGGCGGGTCACTGTCTTTCTTGATGCCTGCTTCAGCGGTGGCGGACGTGATGCCGGACTGATTGCTGCCAGGGCGGTGAAGGTGAAACCAAAAGAGGATCTGATCACAGGCAATATGGTTGTATTTTCGGCCAGCACCGGCGACCAGTCGGCACTGCCATTCAGGGAAAAACAACACGGAATGTTTACCTATTTCCTGCTGAAAAAACTGCAGGAAAGTAACGGAAATGTTAACTATGGACAGCTATCTGATTACCTTGTTCAAAAGATTTCGATCGAGTCGTTGCGGGTGAATGGAAAAGAACAGGACCCAACGGTTAAAGTCAGCGTGAACCTGAACGAGGACTGGGAAAAATGGACAATCAACTGATTTTTAATTTTTTCAAAATGAAGCAATCAACTATTCTTTGGATCATCGCTTTGATGTTTTTTTGCCGGCCTGATTATTTATACGCCCAGGAGAAAATGACCGTGCGCGCTACGGGTAAATATTTCTCAGCCGAACTCAGCCCCAAACAAACACGCGATCGCGCCATTGAAGAGGCCAAGCGGGAGGCGCTGAACAAGGCAGGCGTAGCCGAATCCATCTCATTCACCGATTTCAGCTATCAGTTTGAAGACAATGAGCGCTTCAAAGAAATTTTTCAATCCATTTCGGCCATCGAAACCGGAGGGGAAATCATCGTGGATACCATACTGACTGAAAAGCGTTACTTTAACGAGTTTGGTAATATGGTGATCGAAGTGGAGATAGAAGCAACCATTTATCAGCACAATGTTTCAGCCGACCCATCTTTCAGGTTCACCATCGAAGGGATTGACGAGGTGTATAAAAGTGGCGATCTGCTGCTGTTTAACTTCACCCCGACACAAAATGGCTACCTGAAGATTTTCAACATCACTGATACCGACGCAGAAACTTACCTGCTTTATCCCTATGTTGATCCTGAACATTTAAGCCTGAATGATGACCCCGACAGGAATTTCGTGCGCAGAACAACAGTCAGATTTCCGGTCAACCCCGTGTTCGACCACGGTTATTCCCTTGAGTTGGACAACCCGGAACGCACCCAGGAATTCAACATCCTGATGTTTGTATTCACCAAACAAAACATCCCCTTCCTTGAGCCGGTGAACTTTACAAACATGATGCGGTGGATCTACGCCATCCCCCCCGATCAGCGAACAACAGAGCAGTTTGGGTTTGTGATTAAGAAATGATCAAACCTGACGGGTTTGTTAACACATTTCAGGAGTTTTAAAAAGCAGAACCTATGCAAATCACAACTTCAACTTGTGATTTGCATAAAATAAACCGAAATCCACTAACGACAATGGTTTTGAGCTAAACCTGACAGGTTTTGGAAACCTGTCAGGTTTTACGTCCCTCACGCCCTTTTGCAACACTCGTTTCCTTAGCTCAAAAGGTATGACCGGAAAAGCAGGCCAACTAAACTATGGGAAAAGAGCCAACCGGAAACCGTTGTTGCTGAGGCGAGGGTCGGGCTCGTAGCTGAAGCGATAGGCAACCCGGCAGTACTGAGCGCTGATGTTCCAGCTGCCGCCGTGCAACACGCGGTAGGAGCCTGAAGCCGGTCCCTGTGGGTTGTTTTGCGGGCTGTTTTTGTAATAATCTGAACCATACCAGTCGCTGCACCACTCCCACACATTACCGCTCATGTCGTAAAGGCCCAACTCGTTGGGCTTTTTGCGGCCTACTGGGTGGGTTTTGCAATTGTTTTTAGAAATTTTATCAGAATCCCAACTGCCGCTTAGCCTTTTATCACCTGAGTTTTCCCAGTACCAGGCCACCTCGTCAATATTATTGCTGCCTGAATAGCGGGTTGGTGAGCCTGCCGAACCACCCCGCGCTGCGTATTCCCATTCTGCTTCAGTAGGCAATCGGTATTTCTTGCCGGTTTTCTGGTTCAACTTTTTGATAAATTCCTGAATGTCATTCCAACTTACGCTCTCTACCGGGCAATCATCACAACCTGAAAAACGAGATGGGTTGCTGAGAGAAGTCGAAGCACCCATGATTTCCCGCCACTGCTTTTGGGTTACCTCATACTTTCCCATATAAAAATCGCTTACCGTTACCTGGTGGGTGGGTTTTTCGTCGCTGCCGCAATCGCTTTGCTCGCTGGTGCAGCCCATGGTAAAGGTTCCTCCTTTTACAAAAACCATTTCGATGCCGAAGCTGTCGGCTTTTTTGGCGCGCACTTCAAACACAATGTTGCTGCCCTGCAGCTTTTCGCGGTCGGCCAGCACATCCCAGGTAATTGAGCGGCTGTAGCCGGGTTTTACTTTTTGGCCTACATCGCCGCTCACGCCGGCCACAAGGCTGCCAAAAGCGCTGCCGCCATCAGTGGAACAGTAAAGCGCCACCTCAAACTCATCAGCCGAAGAGGCGCCGCTGATGTCGTAGTTTACCACAATCTTTTTCCCTTCCTGGCGGGCGGTAACGTTGGTGATCTGCTGCGAAAATCCCTGCAAACAAAGGCAGGTGATGAGGGTTGTGAAAATTAAATGTTTCATTATTTTGCTTTTTATTTTTTAAACCTGACAGGTTTTGTTTAACTCCAGCCACTTTTCAATGGCCTCAAAATCTAATTTTTGTTGATGACAATATTTGAAATTTTCTTCATCCTCAAACCAACCGATTACCTCCGCACGGCAGAGACGTGTTGGTTTATCGGAGAGGCAGGTGTGATAGCTGCTCCATTGGTAATCCAATGGATGTTTGCAAAATTCATGATGTACTGGATTAAGATGAATGTAGAGTACCAATTGCCGTAAATACTCGATGCTGTGCACCGCCTTTCGCTTGAACGGCCGCTCAAACAAAGCTCCGTGCCGGTGATTGCGCTTGTTGTAGGCTTTGGAATAAGCATTAAATAGGTTTGACAGATATTGGTGGGGTGGTTTTAAACCTAACAGGTTTTGAAAACCTGTCAGGTTTGGTTTGGAACCTGTCAGGTTTGTAATTTTCTCCACCTCCTTCACCCTCATTAAAAAATGAAAATGGTTAGGCATCAACACCCAGGCATAGATATCGGCAATCTGCGAAAGGTGCTGATCGCAGAGTTTCATGAAGTAGATGTAATTTTCATTGTCCATGAAAACATTGCTACCATTAATACCACGGTTGAAAATGTGGTAAAAGTTGCCGTAGGTTAGTGGTTCTGTTTTTTCCATTTTGCTTCTATTTTAAACCTGACAGGTTTTGGCCACCTTTAAACCTGACAGGTTTTGGAAACCTGTCAGGTTTTTACGGATTCATCAGCCAGTTTTCCCATTGTCCGGTTATGGCTGGGCTTACCAGCGTGGTGGGGTCCTGCGGTTTGGCGTTCACCCGCAGCGATTCGATGCCAACCTGTTGGCCAAGGTAGTCCGACAGTGCCGAAAGTGAAATATTACCGCCGGTTTCCTGGAGTTTTTTCAGCAGGTGGTAGGTAAACATACCGTGTTTCTGTGCCTGGTAAGGCAACGAGGTTTGCTCGCCGGTGCTGGCGCTGAACACCACCATGTTGCCCATGGGGATGTCTTCTTTCGGCCTGACTTTCACCGCCCGTGCTGCCAGCAGGCCGGATTCGCGGCCGCCACCGCTGAAGCAGGCATCCAAAAAGATGAGGACGCGGGCAGCGCCGGTTTCGGCAAATTTCTGGTAAATGTCGCTCAGCTTTATGGCTGACGTGAGGTTGGCGGCGCTTACGTCCACCGGCATCAAGTATGGTGTGCGGGTGTTCTCGTCAGGGAATCCATGGCCGGCATAGTAAAAGATAAGCTCGGCATCGCTACCCGCACGTTTTATAATTTCGGTTACACGGTTGATCTCCTGTTTCATGGTGGCCGCTGTGGCATTGGTGAGGTGGAAAATATTTTGCTGCTCGACCCCTAACGTTTTTTGCGCATACTGGGCAAAAATGGCGGCATCGTTCTGCGCAAAAGCAACATTTGACTCAGTGGTCAGGTTCATCTGGTAGTCGGTGTAGTTTTCGTTGCCGATGATCAGGGCATAGCGCCGGGGATAGGTTTTCCCGGATGCCGGGATGTTTTTATCCACCTCGCTGGTGAGCGTGCCAATGGTTATGGCAGCTTGCTGCTCGCGCGCAGCCACCGGGTTGATGACCAGCTCTTTTTGCGCGATTTCCTGGTCAATTTCGAGGGTAATCTCTTTGGTTTGGCCATATTTTCCGTGCTTTTCTGAAATCTCAAATTTCAAGGGGATCACATTCTGTTGGTAGAGATTATTTGTAATCAGCTCGTATTTTATGGTTTTGGAGTCCCCCGAAGCCATGCTTACGAACGTTGAAATTTCATTAGCTGAAGTGCAATACATGTTTTCGGGATAGAGAAGTTTTACGGAAACATGGTCAGCAACTCCAACTCCAGTATTTTGTACCAGGATTTCCAGTTCAAATGGCCGACGTTTCTGGATACGGTTTCCCTGAGAAGTGCGCACGGCATAATCGGCCAGGATCAGCTTTGGTGCTTTGAAGGCGCGGGTTTCCACTTCGATCACCACCGGGTCGCTGTCGAAGCCGTTAGGCTCGGTAACGGCAAGCTGAAAAATGGCTTTTCCGTTTTCGGTGTTCATCCCGGCTTTTATGCGGTGTTCGAGTTTTGTACTTTGTCCGGCCGGCAACAACGGGAGCGAACGATCTTTATCAAAGGTTAACCCAGCAGCTCCGCCTGTTTCGGTCACGTGCAGCTTTAAACCGATACCGTCACCACGGCCGCTGTTTTTCAGCGTAAACGAAATGGTTACCTCTTCAGCAGCGTCAATGGCAGCATTGCCGTTTTGGTCGGTAAGTTCGATAGAGGCGGTTTCAATTTCGAGATAGGGTGGTTTTGGCGGGTCTTTAGTGATGTTGAAATTGTACTCGCCCGAGCGGCCTTTGATTTCCTGTGCGAAACCCTGCAGGGCGGCAAGGGCGATGAGAAGCAGTAAAATGTTCTTTTTCATTGTGTTATGTTTTAATAAACCTGACAGGTTTCAAAAACCTGTCAGGTTTAAACCATCCCCAAAGATAAAAACTAATTTTATTTAAAAGCCCCAGAATTTTTCTTGTCAAAATCATCCCTATGGGAAATTAAAATAAATGCGTTTGTTTTTCAATCACCACCATCGGCAAACTGCTCCTGAAAATATTTGTAAATCTCAAATTGCGACCTCACCGGGATGGCTGAATCTGTTTTCCGGTATTGGTTCACGTTTTCTACACTTATCAGCCGGGCTTTGGTGTTGTCGCGAAGTTGTATCTGAAGAATCGTCCAGAGTTCATCCTTTATGACCGGATCAAAGATGGGCGTGGTCACTTCAATGCGATAATCGAGGTTACGCTGCATCCAGTCGGCTGAGGAAATAAAAAATTCCTTGTTCCCATCGTTACAAAACACATAAAGCCTTGAATGCTCGAGGAATTTATCCACTACACTGTAAGCCTCTATATTCTCGCTTAAACCTTTTACACCCGGAATCAGTACGCAAATTCCCCTGACAATGATTTTGATGTCCACACCGGCTTTACTGGCTTCGTATAGCTTGTAGGTGATTTTTTTATCAACAAGGCTATTGAGCTTCAATACCATCCACGCTTCCTTCCCTTCTCTGGCATTTTTTATCTCCCTGTTAATGAGTTTAATAAAAAAGTCTCTTGTGTCGAATGGCGATACGATTAGTTTTTTGAATTTTGGAATGAAATAACGCGACTCGAAAAGCTGAAAAACCTTGTAAACATCCATGGCAATGTCCTGGTCGGCAGTGAGGAGACTCTTGTCAGCATAAACCTTGGCTGTGGATTCGTTGAAGTTGCCGGTGCTGATGTTAGCGTAATACACGTTTGACTGGTTTTCTTTCCGGCGGATAAGGATCAATTTGCTATGCACCTTCAGGCCGGGAATAGTGGGTAATATCTTTACACCGGTCTTTTGCAGGAGTTCAGCCCAGTAGATGTTGGCTTCTTCGTCGAAACGGGCCTGGATTTCGAGGAAAACCGTCACTGACTTACCGTTGCGCGCAGCGTTCATCAGGGCGTTCATTACATTTGAATTGCTGGCAGCGCGGTAAAAGGTCATTTTTATCGAACGAACATCCGGATCGATAGAGGCTTCTCTCAGCAAATCCACGATATACTGGAACGACTGATAAGGATAATGCAGCATGATATCGCGGTTTCTGATCTCCCTCAAAATACTCGAATGTACCGTCAATCCTTTGTGGGGCATTGGTGGAGTGGGCGGATAGACCAGTTTTGGCGATCCAACTTTTGGAAAAGCCATGAAATCCTTGAAATTGTGATAGCGCCCACCACCACGCTGATGGTCGTCCTCAAGCAGATGTAGTTTTTTTCGGATTATTTTTAAAAACGGTTTTGGGATAGTATTATCATAAACAAACCTGACCGGATACCCCTGCTCGCGCTGCTTGATGCTTTCGGCCATGATCTCAAGGAAACTTTTTTGCACGTCGTTATCGATATCCAGCTCGGCATCACGGGTGATTTTAAAGGTGTAAGCCTGGAAAGTGTCGTAACCGAAAATGGAAAAAATGTACTGTAAACCATGCCGGACAACATCGTCGAGCAGCATGATGAAAATTTTCCCGTCTTCGTCCGGCAGGATCAGAAAGCGCGACACCTGGTCGGTAGGCAGCCTGATTACCGCATGATCTTCCTTTTCAGGATCGTTGGATGCAACCATGTGAATGGCAAGGTATATAGACCGGTCTTCAACATCGTCATCTGCGTTCAGGTTGTCGATCATGATCGGAAAGAGAAATGGCCTGACGCTGTTCAGAAAGTAATTGGTCACAAAATTTACCTGGCTGGATGAAAGTTCCTGCTCGCTGATAATAAACACATTTTCCTGCTTCAACTGTTCAACAATGGTCTGGAATGTTTCCGTAAAGACTTTTTCCTGCTCGGCAACGATTTGGTGAATCTGTGCGAGCAGTTCTGCCGGCGATTGCTTGATTTTGTAATCCAGTTGTTCCACATTCAGCATCCTGTTCAGGGTAGCCACCCTAACCCTGAAAAACTCATCCCTGTTGTTGGAGAAAATCCCTAAAAACTTCAGCTTTTCGATTAAAGGTGTGGATTCATCCCGGGCTTCCTGCAACACACGGTCGTTAAAATGCAGCCAGCTGATCTCCCGGTTGATCATCGGATACTTCTTCTCGCTCTTCGTCATAACTAATCCTTCTTTTTAAGCATGGATGGGGTAATCACAAAATTGGTATCAAATTTAGCTGTGCTCAGGTTTACCCACTGGTCGGTATAAAAATTTATGCTGACCAAACCCGATGTTGGAAGCCATTCGATTTTTTCGTCGAGGAAGAGGTTTACAAAATTGGTGAGGGTGGGGTTATGACCCACAAGCATCACTGAGCTTATTTCATCGGAAAGGTCATAAAACTGGTCAATCAGATTTTCTTCGTGGGAGTGATAAATCATTTTGTTAATTCTGATTTTATCAAGTGGGTAGCCAATAGCTCTGGCAATGATTTTGGCTGTGTCGAATGCCCTGACGGCATGGCTTGACAGGATCAGGTCGATACTGATCTGGTTGTTGATCAAGTATTCGTTGATCAGCCGCGTGCGTTTTTTGCCTTTATCAATCAATGGGCGCTCTTCATCGCTCAGGTGCGGGAAATCCCACGAGGATTTGGCATGGCGCAGAATATAAACAGTTTTCATATGGTTAGCTTAAATATTTGACAACGGTCAAAATTACTGTTTTAGTCCGAATAGTTTTGTCTGCTGATCGATTTAACAGAAAATTAATCCTGGTATGCCCAGCTTGGATATTTACCGTATGAAAAATCCCTTGAAATCCTGTTCAGAAAAACGGTTTGAAAGTAAAAGAATTTTCTTTAATCCTGGCTGTTTTGAAGCTGTTGAATGAATAAAAAAACCTGCCGGGAAGGTTATCCTGGCAGGCTTTTTAATTTTTATGTCAGAATCGCTTATGGAAATATAATTACTCCGGGCGCTGACATTTTCACGAAGTAGGCTTTCCCCGGCTGCAGCAATCCAATCGTGTTGATGTTGTAGGCCGGCCAGAACACATTAACATCGGCAACTGCTTTAACCAGGTCAACGCTGTTGGCCACATTGGCAAAAAGGTCAACAACTGCCAAGGGTTCGTCGCTAATGACCGGGATCAGATTCCATCCTTCGTTGAGTTGCAGGGTTTTATTCGGCTCAGGCTGACCCGTTATGGTCAGGGTTACTTCATCGGTAAGCTTAATCTGGTAAGCAGACTGACTTTCCCAATTTTCGATGGTGTTTGTTCCGCCGGCTGGATAATAAAATTCAGTCATAGTCTGGATAATAATCAACTCAGGAAGAATAGCACTCAGCAAGGCTTCGATGTCGGTAGTTTCCGGCAACAGGTAGCTCGAAAGGCCACTCCAGCCCGCAGGCAGGGTGATTGCATGTTGTAATGGACAAGTTCCACAATAACCGAAGCAGACCAAATCAAGTATTGTTGGTTCGAGGGGGACATCGAAAAAGCGCTTCAATCCTCCAAAACCATCATCCACACCACACTCTGCCGGAACATTTTCAACAATCCCCGTTTCATAAGAATTACCGTTGATGTAACGGTAGGTTTGATAGGTGCCGGCTGGCAGAATAATCTCAACAGTGTATATCTCATCACCAATGTTGGTTAATGGGGTTGTTTCAGGATTCCATCCCTGGAAATCACCTACAAGGTGCACTCCATCAGGTGAAACTTCCTGCAACGACATGTCCACCTGGAAAGTAACTGCAACCAGCACGGGACATTCTCCACATCCACCAAAACAGACAGGATTTAACGAAATACCATTTTCAGGTACAGTCAGAAAGCGGTTTCCGTTTTGACCGCAAGCTTCAGGAACAATCTCTGCATAATCAAATGAGGGACCGTTGAGATATTTGAATTCATAATAATCTCCGGTAGTTAAAGTAGCGGTGTAGGTGTAGATATTTTCCCCGACAGGAGTCATTGGGGTTGCATCACTTATCCATCCCTGGAAGCTACCAGATATGAAAACACCATCCGGAGAAACAACCTCATTGGTCATATCCACGCTGAACGTTACTTCAACTTCCACCGGGATAACACATTCCTCGCATGAGCCAAAACACACCAGATCTAATACTACATCTTCCTGTGGAACAGTGAAAAATCGGTTAAACCCACCAAAAGTATCATCCACACCACATTCTTCCGGAACTGACTCGGCAAAAGCGAAGTCATTGCCGTTGATATACTTAAACTCAGCATATTGATTAGCCGCGAAAACAACCGTAACCTCCCAAATTCCATTTCCCATATCCGTCATTGGAGTGTTTGAGGCATTCCAGCCCTGGAAAGACCCGGCCAGATGAACACCATCTTCCGATACCACTTCATTGGTCATGTCCACCCTGAAAGTCACGTTTACCGGGTCGCAGGGACCACATTCAGCAAAGCAGACTGCATCCAGGGTCAAATCGTAGGATGGTGCGATTACTTTTCGCCAGTAACCCCCTGTAAATGGAGTCCCAACGCGGCATTCTGCAGGGATGACCTCGTAACTTTGAACCGTTGCCCCATTGGCAAATTTGTAGTTGATCGAGTCGTTTTCGATGAAAGTTAACGTGACTGAATAAGTGCCATTTCCCATATCAACCATGGGGTTGAGTAGTAGGTTTCCTCCCTGTAAAACCAGGTGAACGCCATCGGGAGATACGGTTTGCTCTGACATATCCACCAGAAAAGTCATGTTCACCTCAACAGGTCCGGGGCAGGGGCCGCAGGATCCATAGCAAACCAGATCGAGTGTCGCATTGGTTTGTGGAACAGTGAAGTAGCGATTGTTGCTGTTGGAACACTCTGGAGGCAGGTTCTCTGATTGTTCCCAGGTTGTTCCGTTAACAAATTTGTACTCCTGATATGTTCCCGAGTTAAGTGTGGTTGTGAAAACATAAATATTATCACCAGCGTTGGTCATTAAAGTTGCTCCCGGGTCCCATCCCTGAAACCCTCCGGCAATATGGATACCTGAAGGAGAAACCGTTTCGTTACTCATATCTACCTGGAAAGTCACCTGAACCGGCACCGGCGGAGGTCCGCAAGGGTAGCAACTGCCATAACAAACTGCATCTAATGTTGATGAGACACTTGGTACAATAATAAATCGATCACCCCCTTGTGCACAAGCTCCGGGGACGGTTTCCCACGCAGCTCCATTTTTAAATTTATATTTGTGATAATCACCCGAGCCTAACGAAAGTGTAAGTGAGTAAATATTGTCTCCGATTGGGTTCATCGGGTTGGCAGTCTGGTTCCAGTTGTTGAATGTTCCGACAAGAAAAACACCTTGTGGAGAAATGGTTTGCTGAGACATATCCACCTGAAAAGTAACATCTACAACAGGAGGGTTGCAAATATTGCAACTGCCAAAACAAACTTCCGGAAGTACAGTGTTTGTTTCCGGAACCAATAAAAACCGGTTATTATCATTTCCGGTAGTACATGGTCCTAAGATTGGCTCAACATTAGCCCATGTATTGCCATTGATAAACTTGTATAAGGCAGTGCTTCCCGGGGTAAGATTGAAGGTGAGTTCATAAATGTTGTCACCAACCGGGTTCATCATCGAGGCACTTGGAATCCAGCCCTGGAAGTTTCCTGCAATGTGCACGCCAAGCGGTGAAACAGTTTCGTTTGACATATCTACCCTGAAAGTGACCTCCACTCCTAAGGCTTGCTCCTGCACAGTGGTTGATGTAAGGTAGATAACATCACCGGAATTATTACCATTTCCGTTAGCTGCATTTAACGCGGCGTAAAACGTAACATCTCCCGCACCTGGATTGGGTGCTATCCAATTCATACTCCATGTTTTAGTATTGCCTGTAGGAGTAGTACCGGCAGCAAGATGGGTTACCGCTTTGTTTTGATTGACCAGCTTGGTCTGAGTGGAATTGGTAATGATAAATGTCCCGACTTTTGCTCCAGCACTGTTTTCAGCGGTGAGTTCAAAACCAAATTTTACAACCCCGTTATGCGTGCCGGTAGCTGTGATGGTATAGGTTTGACCGGGAACATAGCCTGTCGGAGGAATGTTGGACGTAATCCAGCTTGTGGCATTTTGTGGTGTGCCTGTATGGCAACCGGTACAATTTTGTCCATTATCGCCAACTGAGCCCGTTCTTCCTCCAGGCGAACCGTTGCTCGATGCCAATAGAATAAATATTACCGGCACAAACAACAATAGAATAGATTTATTTAAAGTCTTCATAACATTTTGAATTTTATGTTTTTAAACATCAATTTATTAATTAAACCCTGAGAAATTTCTAAAATTTAAGCATATGTTAACTTTCACATGAATTGGGCTAGTTGATAATTAGCTTATAAATATGTGCTGAAGTTTGGGTTTCTATTTTCAGGAAATACAAGCCACGATCAAATGCAGAAATATCAAGGTTTTCGTGAGAGAGAATTTTTTCGATCAGCAATTTTCCTTCAACAGAAAATAAGCTGACTTTTTGGATATCATTAACAGGATTAAAGTACAATTTTGTACTTGCAGGATTGGGATAGAACAATGGTTCACTGTTCAATTTGCTTTGATCGATCCCTACCCCACTGCATTCAGTACATGAACTGAAACAAACTTCCGGTAATGTGACATTCACGTCAGGTACAGTGTAAAATCTGCTAAAGCCGCCAAATCCGTCATCCACTCCACATTCCTCCGGTACCAGTTCAGCGCCTTCGAAAGTATCACCGTTGATAAACTTGTACTCAATATACGTTCCTGAAAGAAAGACAACGGTTGCCTGGTAAATGTTATCACCTGCGGTTGTCATTGGAAGACCTGCCGGGTCCCATCCCTGGAATGAACCAGCCAAATGAACGCCCTGTGGGGATACTATCTCTTCTGACAAATCTACAACAAAAGTCACTTCAACCTCAACTGGCGGTGGACCGCAGGGGTCGCATTCCCCATAGCAAACCAGGTCAAGTACAATATTGGATTGGGGAACGGTTAAAAACCTGTTGTTATTTACCCCGCATGGTGGGGGTACATTTTCTGATTGTTCCCAGGTTGTTCCGTTGATAAATTTGTATTCCTGGTAGGTCCCCGAAGGGAGTATCGTTGTGTAGGTATAGATATTATCGCCTGCATCAGTCATCAATGTTGATCCCGGATTCCAGCCCTGGAATCCTCCGGCAATATGAACACCCTCTGGTGAAATGATCTCGTTGGTCATATCCACCCTGAAGGTTACTTCAATATCCACAGGTGGCGGTCCGCAGGGATCACAGCTACCAAAGCAAACAGCATCGAGGATGACAGGTACTGCGGGTACAGTGATGTAGCGGTTCCAGCCACTTGCACATTGAGGAGGTACAGTTTCGTCCATACCCCATGCATTCCCGTTTACAAATTTATACTCATAATACCCGCCAATCTGAAGTTCGATAGTGACAGCATAAACATTATTTCCAACCTCGGTCATTAGTGTTCCTGCCGGATCCCAACCCTGGAAACTCCCTGCAATGTGCACACCCAAAGGAGAAACAGTTTCATTTGACATGTCTACCTGGAAAGTTACATCCACTGATCCGGGGTTGCAAATCGTGCAACTGCCAAAACATACCGCCTCCAGCGTTGTGTTTTGTGCTGGTACAGTCAGAAATCGATTGTTGTTTGCCGCACAACCCGGGGGAACGCTTTCGTCCATTCCCCAGGCATTTCCGTTCACAAACTTGTATTCGATATATTCTCCTTCAGTCAGTGTGATTGTAACTGCGTAGATGGAGTTGCCGGTATCAGTCATCTCGGTGGCTCCAGGGTCCCAACCCTGGAAGCTGCCTGCAATATGGACACCCAAAGGTGAAACTGTTTGTTCAGACATGTCCACCCTGAAGGTGACTTCCACACCTGAAGTTTGTTCCTGCACGGTTGTTGAAGTAAGATAAATGACATCTCCGCTATTACCGCCATTACCGTTGGCTGCGTTGAAAGCTGCGCTGAAAATAACAGGACCTGTCCCAGAACCAGGGGCTGTCCAGCCCATACTCCAGGTTTTTGTGTTTCCTGATGGGGTTGTGCCGGCAGCAAGGTGGGTTACGGCTTTGTTTTGATTGACCAGCTTGGTCTGGGTGGCGTTAGTAATGATGAGTGTTCCGACTTTAGCTCCAGAGCTGTTTTCGGCTGTGAGTTCAAACCCAAATTTCACAACACCGGTATGTGTACCTGTTGCTGTAATGGTATAAGTTTGGCCGGGAACATAACCCGATGGTGGAATGTTGGTCGTGATCCAGTTCGTTGCATTTTGCGGTGTACCAGCGTGGCATCCGGTACAATTTTGACCATTGTCACCCACTGAACCCGTGCGGCCTCCGGGCGAACCGTTGTTATTGGCCATTACAATGAGTACCAGGGGTAAGATCAACAAAGGAAGAAATTTGTAAATAGTTTTCATGATAAGTTTGATTTGATTAAAAAATTTGAAAGGACAAAAATAATCATTTTGATCATAAAATAATGTTTATAATGCATCGTTTTAATTTGCAAATAAGAGAAATAAAAGCAGAAAGAGGGTAATTGTGTTTTCATTTTTCATTTTTTGTCCCCGCCACCCGGCGGGGTTTTTTTTACCTGTTAATGGGCTGCCATTGCAAGGAATGCAAGGCTGATTTTCACTCCCGGCACAGCAAGCAACACAGATGCTGACGCCTCTATTGTAGCGCCGGTAGTCACAACATCATCAACCAATAGAATGTGCTTTCCGGCAATTTTATCCGGGTTGGTCAAATTAAAAACATAGCTCACATTCTGCCAGCGATCGAAGCGTGATTTACGGGTCTGGGTTGCTGTGGCTTTTTCACGAAATAATATATCAGTAAGCAATGGAACGTTCATCGCAGACGCCATTTCCCGGCCAAACACTTCACTTTGGTTAAACCCGCGGGCTTTTTGCTTACTCCAATGTAATGGCACGGGAACAATGGCTTCCACTCCTGCAAACAACTCTGATCTATGCAAATCGTTACCGTACATTTTTCCAAGGAGTCTTCCTGCTTCCAGATTCCCTTTATACTTGAACTGGTGAATCAGATGCTGAACACGTCCGGCTTTGGCAAAATATAGGTACGCGGTGGCCGATTGCAACGGGACTCTCCCCCAGAAGAGCTCTGTAACGGGATTTTCGCTATGAAGGTGAAAGTTCGTCCGTGGCAGGGTAAAAAGACAACGTGTACAAATGGTCTCTTCGTTTTTAAGCAAAACAGCCTCGCAGGCTGTGCATATCCTGGGGAAAAACAAACCGATGATGTCGTCAATTAATATCATGCATCAAAATTAAGTTAATTTGCAAAAAATAAAAGGAATTCTTTGCCAATGGCTCAACGACATTTTACAATCCCCGTATTTATTCCAATGGAGGCTTGTCCTTTCAGATGTATTTATTGCGATCAGGTAAAGATTTCCGGACAGCAAAAAATTCCCTCTACTGCTGATGTTCAGGCTATTATTAATAGACATCTGATCACCATCCCTTTTGAAAATAACTACATTGAAGTTGGTTTTTTTGGAGGAACATTTACGGGATTGAAGCTGGTGCAACAGGAAGACTATCTTTTAGCTGTTCAACCTTATATCAAAGCTGGTAAAATAAAGTCTATCAGACTTTCTACCCGTCCTGATTTTATAGATCAGCCCAATATTGACTTACTAAAAAAGTACAATGTCACAACCATTGAACTTGGCGCTCAATCGATGGATGATGAAGTACTTCGGGCATCCGGAAGGGGACATACTGTTACTGATGTGTCAGTTGCTGCGCAGCTGATCCGATTAAACGGATTTCGGCTCGGATTGCAAATGATGATTGGCCTGCCCGGGGATACACGGGAAAAGTCGCTCTTCACGGCAAAAAGATTTATTGAACTGGGGGCAGAAGACGTTAGAATTTATCCCACATTGGTGATCAAAGGGACCCATCTTGAAAAGCAATACAAAACTGGTAAATATTTACCCTTGTCACTGGATGAGGCAGTCAGTGTGATTGCAGAAGTTCTTTTGCAGTTCGAAAGGAGTCATGTTAATGTGATCAGGGTGGGGTTGCATCCTTCCGAAGGTTTACTCAGGGGTGATTCGTTGGTTGATGGTCCTTTTCATGTCTCTTTCAGAGAGTTAGTCCTTTCGAAAATCTGGGGGGACTTGCTTGGAAATATTCCGGCTCCTGACCTCCCGACCAGTATTACAATCACAGTTTCATCCAAAGAACTGAATTATGCCATTGGTTTTAAGGCTGTAAATAGGAAAATGCTTGAAAATAAATTTAGCAGGGTGATCTTTAGGACTTCTGAATTTCTGATTAAACGAGAATTCCATGTTGATTATCATAGATAAAAAAATACCTGAACAGTCAAAAGTTAAACTGCGAAATTTCGGACTACTCATTGAGCTCGAAACCGCTGGAATTACCTATGGAGCTATTTCGGGGCACCCTGATATTTTCTTTACAATGATTGGTAACAATCTGGTGGTTGCACCAAACCTGCCGAAATCAGTGCAAAAACTACTACTGGAGCGAAAAATCGATGTTGTAACCGGAATAAAACATGTTGGTTCAAAATATCCCGAAAATGCAAGTTACAACGCAGTAGTTACTGAAGATTTCCTGGTTCATCACCAAAAAATCACCGATTCTTCGATCCTTAAACGCTGTGAAGGGAGAAAAATAGTTCATGTCAATCAAGGCTATACCCGATGCAATCTGATTTTTATTTCACCCCGACATGTAATCACTTCAGACCTTGGCATTTCGGCTGCTCTGACAAAGCTAGGAGTGGAAGTACTGTTTTTTAATCCGGACGAAATCCTTCTACCTGGTTTCAGGTCAGGATTCATCGGGGGCGCGTGTGGGCTTCTTGATAAAAAGCTTTTCATTAATGGAAGCACAATTTTTCACAAAGATGGATCTAAATTGCGTGAATTCTGTCACCATGCAGGCGTTGACCTGGTAGAACTTTACCCTGGTCCTTTGTTCGACGGTGGCGGAATATTTTTTTGTTGAGGGTCCGGCAGATCAGGAATTTCAACCTGGTCTGCGTATTTTATACAAATTATGGTATTTTAATACTTTTTTAAGGCAGGAATATTTATTTTTGCCGGCTTTATTTCGAAGTTTAACCTAAACCTTTACCCAGGATGAATTATATATATCTTTCCCCTCATTTTCCACCAAACTACTATAATTTCTGTGTTGCCCTGAAGCGTCTGGGAGTGAATGTTATCGGCCTGGGAGACCTTGCTTATGACAATCTACGGCCTGAATTAAAAGAATCACTGACGGAATATTTCAGGGTTGACGACATGCACAATTATGATCAGCTCTTACGTGCACTTGGTTACATTACACACAAGCATGGAAAAATCGACGGTATTGACTCACACAACGAATACTGGCTCGAAACCGAAGCAAGACTTAGAACCGACTTCAACATCCCGGGCATTAAAATGGACAAGCTCGATATGATTAAGAAGAAGTCGGACATGAAAAAGGTGTATATAAAAGCCGGTGTCCCCGTGGCCAGAGGCTTTGTAGTACATACAATTAAGGACGCGATGCAACTGGTGGATGAGTGCGGTTTCCCGTTGGTGGCCAAACCTGATAAAGGAGTAGGAGCGGCCAACACATACAAGATTAAAACTGCAGGGGAGTTGACCAATTTTTTCGAAACAAAACCCACTCATGTTGATTATATCCTCGAAGAATTTATTGATGGTCAGATTATTTCGTTTGACGGGCTGACAGACAAAGAGGGAAACCCGATTTTTTACACATCACATGCCTACGAGCGTGGAGTGATGGATGTAGTAAACAACGACACTCACATCTATTATCATTCGTTTGTTGATATTCCCCGGGATCTTGAAACAGCCGGGAAAAAAATTTTAAAGGCTTTCGGAGTGAAAGGACGCTTTTTCCATTTTGAGTTTTTCCGCCGTTTTGATAATGAAAAACTGGTAGCATTGGAAGTCAATATGCGTCCGCCGGGCGGCTTCACAACCGACATGTTTAATTACGCATGCGATATTGACATTTACCTCGAATGGGCAAATATGATCGTAAACAACAAGCTTACTGACGATTACATGCGAAAGTACCATATCTGCTATGTCAGCCGGAAGTATAATAAAAACTATGTCATTTCTCATGAAGACATATTAGCAAAATTCGGCCATCTGATTGTCCATCATGCCCCGATCGACGCTGCCCTGGCTATGGCATTGGGTAATTACGGCTATTTGCTTCGCGGGAAAAACATGGATCAACTGTTTGAAGTGCAAAAACAAATTCATCTAATGAAAGGATAACGAAAAATGAATATTGAGTATCATAAGTGGTATAGCGAGCGCCTGGGGCGCGACATGGAACTGAAAGTGTACGGTCACAGCGGGAAGCCGTTCATCATTTTTCCATGCCAGGGTGGGAGGTTTTTCGAATCGGAGGATTTCGGAATGATCGATGCCATCTCATACCTGATCAATGATGGCAGGGTCAAGGTTTTCACCGTTGATGGTATCGACAACGAGTCATGGGCAAATTACGGCATTCATCCGGCCGACCGCGCAGTGAGGCACAACCAGTACGACAGCTATGTGATGAACGAGGTAGTTCCATTCATTCGCAGCCATTGCCAGTCGCCCGACATAAAAATCGCTCTCACAGGATTCAGCATGGGCGCCTATCATGCGGCAAATTTCTATTTCAGGCATCCTTACATTTTCGATGTAACAATTGCCATCAGTGGGTTGTACGATATGAAAATGTTTTTAGGCGATTATATGGATGACAACGTTTATTACAACTCCCCCATCAATTTTTTAGGTAACATGCAGGATGAAGTCATCCTTAATCAATACCGCCAGGGAAAAATCGTGATTTGTACCGGACAAGGCGCCTGGGAAGAAGAAATGCTTGAAGATACTTATCAGATGAAAGCCATCCTTGAACAAAAACAAATCCCGGCTTTAATTGATATCTGGGGGCATGATGTAAACCACGACTGGCCCTGGTGGAAAAAAATGCTTCCGCACTTCATCGAGAAACTTGGGTTTTAAGGATGGTTTTTGGTATTCGAACTGTTTTGATGCTCAAGAGCTAATCTTAATGTTCATACAATGGTGAAGGGATTTATCTATTTTTGTAAAAAATAACTGGATGGAGCTAAGCGATAATGCCGGTAAAGAGGAATCTGCACTAAAGGTGAACGAAGGAATTCCGCAGCCTGCGGCGATCAGCCCAAATGCCCTGGAGCGGTTCAAGCAAAAGCAGCAACCTTTGTTAAGTGCTGATGAATTTGCCAGGGGAATCCTTATGGGCAACCGGGTCATCCTCAGTAAAGCCATAACGCTGATCGAGAGTGTGAACCCGGCTCATAATTCATTAGCCCAGGAGGTAATCGAGCAATGTTTGCCCTATTCGGGTAAATCAGTCAGAATTGGTATCACCGGGGTTCCCGGTGTTGGTAAAAGCACTTTTATCGAAGCATTGGGGAAACACGTCACTGCTCTTGGCCATAAACTCGCTGTATTAGCCATAGATCCGAGCAGCAGCCGGACAAAAGGAAGTATCCTGGGCGACAAAACACGGATGGAAGAACTTTCTACCGACGAAAATGCCTTTATCAGGCCTTCACCCTCAGCAGGTTCACTTGGAGGTGTTGCCCGCAAAACCAAGGAGTCCATTATCTTATGCGAGGCTGCCGGTTTTGATGTGATTTTCGTAGAAACCGTTGGTGTCGGTCAGTCTGAAATTGCAGTTCATTCCATGGTTGACTTTTTTCTTTTACTCATGCTCGCAGGGGCGGGCGACGAGTTGCAGGGGATTAAACGTGGCATTATGGAGATGGCCGATGCCATTTTCATCAATAAAGCCGATGGTGATAACCGACAAAAAGCCAGCCAGGCCAAAATGGAATATAAAAATGCACTCCATCTTTTCCCTCCACCCGAATCAGGTTGGACACCTGTGACGGGATTATGCTCCGCTCTTTCAAAAGAAGGAATTCCCGAAGTGTGGGAGGTCATCGGAAAATATCAGGTACTTACTAAAGAGAATGGGTATTTTGATCAAAAGCGCCTTCAGCAAAAAAGCCTTATCATGATCGAAACCATTAAGGAAACGCTGAGAAATGATTTTTACTCAACCGAAAAAATTCGCCAACTGTTGCCTTTGGTGGAAACCGACATGCTAAATGATAAAATCAGCTCCTACGTGGCTGCTCAAAAGCTCATCCAGGTGTATTTCGACGAAAAGAAAGCCATCTGATGAACTACCTGGCTCACCTTTATTTATCCTTTGGCAACGAAGAAATCTTAGTGGGTAATTTCATAGCCGACAGGGTTAAGGGAAAGCAGGTACTGAATTATCAACAGGGTATACAAACGGGTATTCGCGTGCACAGGTTAATTGACTCGTTTACCGATCATCATCCCGTTGTTGAAGTAAGTAAATCAAGGATCAGGGAACGTTACCACAAATTTGCCGGTATTGTAATCGACATGTACTATGATCATTACCTTGCAGCAAACTGGAGCAAATATTCGGATGAGCCGCTTCTGCAATTTACCCGGAACAGTTACAAAACTTTATTTCGTTACTATTTTATAATTCCCCCCCGTCTAAGACGGATATTGCCCTGGATGGCTGCCGGCAACTGGCTGGTTTCATACGGAGATATTGACAATATCGGGCTGGCGCTTAAAGGACTGACAACAAGAATTAAGGTTGACTCGGGAATTGAAAATGGCGCAACAGAACTGAGGTTATATTACAACGATTTTAAAAAGGATTTTGAGTCATTTTTTCCTGAATTGGTGGAATATTCCCGGGAGGCGTTGAAAATTCTTGAGGAATAAGCCATCAGATCGAAATGATCAAATTGCTTAACCCATCACTGTAATCACAAGCTTTCTTGCGGTGGCGTGATTCCTGAATTCACAGAGATAAATTCCCTGCCAGGTTCCCAAATTCAGTTTCCCATTGGTCACCGGAATAGTAACTGATGACCCGGCGAGTGTGGTCTTCACGTGTGCAGGCATGTCGTCCGGTCCTTCTAAAGTATGATCGAAATAGGACAGGTTTTCAGGAACTGCCTTGTCAAAGTATTTTTCAAGATCAAATCTCACAGAGGGATCAGCATTTTCGTTAATTGTCAGACCAGCTGATGTGTGCTTGATGTAAATATTCACCAAACCAACCTCAGGGAGGTTGTTCAGATGATGCACAACATGCTGTGTGATCAGGTGAAATCCCCTTGAAAAGGATGGAAGTTGTATCTCGTATTGCTGAGTCATCGGAAAATAAAATTGAAAGTAGAATTTTCCCCTGATGGTCAAAACCTACACCCTGTCGGTATCACTGACTGCAAATACCGGAATCCGTAAATCATTGGTCAGAAGGCGCTCTTTGTCACTGTCTGCAATATAATAATACTCACTGGTTGGTACCGACATCACAGCGATCATACCTGCATTTATTTTTTTTGCATATTGTAATATCTGCTTTGAATATCCCGGTGAGTAGGCTGTTTGAGATTCGTTCACCCGTTTGTATTTAATTCCTTTTGCTTCAAACTCACGGATGGCCTTTTCGATGTTCAGTTTCATGGTTTCCGACCAGGTGAAACCGGGTTTTTCAACCGTGTAAACATGCACTTCAGAATTGAACAACCGTCCAAGAAAAACAACCGCTTCAATTTTCTTATAAAATTCATCATGTGAACTGGCGGGCATCAGGATGGTTTTTATCCCTTCCGGGGGAAATTCGTAACCCTCTTGTATTACCAGAACAGGCACCGGGATACTTTTAACCAGTTTCAGAATATCGGCGCCCTGAAACATCTCCTTAATCCCTTTATACCCGTGAGATCCAATAACCATTAACTTATAAACCTGATCATTGGCTTCATTGGTAATTTCTGAAAATAGTTTACCCTTTACTATCTTATAATTGCATACTGCTGAAGAGCTTGCTGTTATTTTTTTTGACATTTCAGAAAGTTGTGCATCAGCCTCAGATTCAGAATCATGGCCAAGAACATGGATAAGAGTTATTTCCATTTCGCTCATCAATGCAATGGAAGATGCAACTATTGCGGCGCTTTCAGCAGCTGCAGTAAAGTCAAAGGGAACAAGGATTCTTTTTTTATTCATGATAATAATTTTCTTTGGTACATCAAAATGCCGGTATTTTGATTAAATGTAAGTTGTTTATTCTTTTGTAGTTTTATTTTTTATTCCGGCAATCTCCTCCAGCATATCGGTTGTGATTGACTTTGGTCTTTCAAGCGGATAATTCAGCGCCCTGTCCCAGATGATGTTGGCACATATACCAATTGCACGGCCAACACCGAACAGTACGGTGTAAAAATCATATTCCTGGACACCGTAATGCCATTGGATCACACCGGTCTGGGCATCAAGATTGGGCCATGGATTTTTGGCTTTTCCCTGTTCTATTAAAATTGGGGGTACTACTTTGTAGAGCAACTCAACGTATTTGAACAAATCATCGTTGGGCATGTGTTTAAGACAAAATTCGCGCTGGATGGTGTATCGTGGATCCGTTTTTCGCAAAACGGCGTGCCCGTAACCAGGGATAACCTGGCCGGAATTTAGGGTGTCCCATACGAACTGCTTCATCTCCTCCTCTGTGGGCACCTCACCACCCATTTTATCTTTAACATCCTGTAACCAGCGCAGGAACTCCTGGTTGGCAAGGCCGTGCAAAGGACCGGCAAGTCCGTTTAGCATGGCGGATATAGATTGATAAATATCTGCGAGTGTACTTGCCACCAGGTGACCAGTATGAGCACTCACGTTTCCACTTTCGTGATCGGCATGAAGAATAAAATGGAGACGAGCTACCTCATCGTAAGGTGCCGGTTTCATCATCAGGTGGGCAAAGTCGGCTCCCATGTCCAGATTTGGATTGGACTGGATTCTCTTGCCATCACGATACAACTTAGCATAAACATAAGAAGCAATTTCAGGTAATTTTGCCAGAAGGTTGAGTACATCCTCGTACATCGGACTCCATAAATCCGATTTGTCGATGCCGGCTGCATATTTCTTGGCAAAAAAAGACTCCCTGTGCATGGCAAGAATTGCATTGGCAAAAATAGCCATCGGATGGCTGCAGCAAGGTGATGCATCAATAACTTCATAAACATATCTTGGGACAATTCGACGTCTTCTGAACTCATCCACCACATCCATCACCTCGCTTTGGGTGGGAATATCACCGGTAAGCAACAGATAAAACAGCCCTTCAACATAGGGCATTTCAGCCTTTTTGGGTTTCGGTAGTTTTTCAAACACCTCTGGTAAGGTGTAACCACGATAACGGATACCTTCGTTCGGATCCAGATATGAAATGTCGGTAACAAGCGACTTGATACCACGCATCCCGCCGATAATCTGTGAGATGGTCACCTTATCCACGACAACATCACCATAATCCATTAATAATCGTTGAATACGAGGCCGATGCTCTTCAATCTTCTTGTACAATACTTCTTTTAAACCTGACATCTTTTTGTTGATTTATTCTTTTTATACAAACCTTTAATAATTAACATATCTTTAATCCCTTTGTTGAGGATGCTTCTCAATGCAGGTAAATTTTTCTAAGATTGATATCGAGGGCATCCAGAAAATCTTCGGTATTCAAATAATGTTCTTTTTTTAATTCATCACCATGAACAAGTAGAGCAAGGTCTTTTGTCATTTTTCCTTCTTCAACGGTTTGGATGCAAACATGTTCCAGGTTTTCAGAAAATTTGAGTAACTGTATATTCTCATCAAGCCTGGCGCGATGCGCCAGCCCTCTTGTCCATGCAAAAATCGAAGCAATGGGATTGGTAGAAGTAAGCGCCCCTTTTTGATGCATCCTGTAGTGTCGTGTAACGGTCCCATGAGCGGCTTCTGCTTCCATAGTTTTACCATCTGGAGTAACGAGTACAGATGTCATCAGGCCAAGTGATCCGAATCCCTGTGCTACAGTATCCGATTGCACGTCGCCATCGTAGTTTTTGCAAGCCCATACAAAATTTCCCTCCCATTTCAGAGCGGCAGCTACCATATCGTCGATCAGGCGGTGCTCATAGGTTATCCCTTCCTGCTGGAATTTTGCTTTGAACTCGCGTTCAAAAACTTCCTGGAAAATATCTTTAAACCTTCCGTCGTATTGTTTTAAAATCGTGTTTTTGGTCGAAAGAAATAATGGCCAGCGCTTCTGCAGTGCCATGTTGAAACACGATCTGGCAAACCCGGTGATGGATGCATCCGTGTTAAACATTGCCAAAGCCACACCATCGCCTTCAAAATTGTGTACATTGTATGTCTGCTTTTCTCCACCTGCTTCCGGCTCAAAAGTGATCGTAAGTTTGCCTTTCCCCTTAACTACGAAGTCGGTTGCCCTGTATTGGTCGCCATAAGCATGACGTCCAATGCAGATCGGGGCTTTCCAGCCGGGAACCAATCGGGGAATATTGCTGATGAGAATGGGCTCACGGAAAACCGTTCCATCCAGAATGTTGCGGATGGTTCCGTTGGGTGAGCGGTACATTTTTTTCAACCCAAATTCATCAACCCGCTTTTCATCCGGAGTAATCGTTGCACATTTAATTCCAACATTGTATTTCTTTATTGCTTCTGCAGCTTCAACCGTAATAAGGTCGTCGGTTTCATCTCTTTTATGAATGGAGAGATCGTAATATTTTATGTCTATTTCGAGGTAAGGTAAAATGAGTTTTTCTTTGATGAATTTCCAGATCACCCGCGTCATCTCATCGCCATCCAGTTCAACAACGGGGTTTTTTACGATGATTTTCTTCATACTTTTAAAAACAGTTAGAGATAATATTTTAAGTATTAGGTTGCAAAATTAGAAAACCAACTTCAGCAACAAGTTGAAAATGCCAAAATTAAGATTAATTAACGAGCAAAGTGAGCTTTAGCTTAGATTTTCAGATTGATTTCAGATTTAGCGATGCATCAAAAACCTCAACAAGGGTCATTCCCTGGTTGAGCAGAAGTGCAGGAAGACCAGATTTTATAGCGCCTTTGACGTTTTGCGGACTGTCATCGATAAATAAAGTCTCTTCCGGATTGAGCCTGCTGTCTTTCATCACGAATTCATAAATTTCTCTTCCGGGTTTCCTCAAACCAATTTTAAACGACCAATAGGTTTTAAAAAATAATGAATCAAAATCAAGCCCGAAGTTCTCTTTAAACTCTTTGATAAAAAGCGCGTAATGGATGCTATTTGTATTGCTCAGCAAATAAAGATTGTAATGAGTCCGCAAATCTTTGAGAAGTTTTACGACCTGATCGGAAAAACCAACCAGAATGCTGTTCCAGGCATGATAAATCTTTTCTTTACTCAAATCATCTTTCCCAATTAATTTTTTAAGTTCAAAAAGCATTTCATCCGGACTGATCTGACCACATTCGAATTGTTCGAAAAGCGAACTTTGAATGGCATGGGAATAAAGCATCCCGAAGTTGCCAATGCCCAATGCACTGAAAGCTTCTATTTGTTTGTAATGATCGATGCGGTAGATCACCCCGCCGAAGTCGAGGATAAGATTGGTAATGTTTTCGGGTTTAAAATTCATGGTAAGTTATGATATGTGTGATTATAAACCTTTAAATGCTTTGGAACAGTCACAGAAAAAAGAAACCCGCTGAAAACTGGTCCGGCGGGTTATCATTTTAC
>JACZJL010000042.1 GCA_014860585.1 Bacteroidales bacterium
CAACCCGTTCGGGCAATCCATCCACATCGAATACCGGCTCGACGAGGACAGCCCCGTTACCCTGACCCTCTTCAACCAGTTAGGTCAGGCCGTTGAAGTACTCTGCAATGAGTACCAGACAGCAGGTCAACATCCGGCAATATGGGACGCTTCAGGTTTCCCATCGGGAATTTATCTGCTTCAGCTAAAGACCGGCAAACAGGTCATCACAAAAAAGATCATCAAACAATGAAAAACAGAATACGGATGACACGGATTTTACGGGTAAACACGGATTACATCAGTGCAAATCCGTCCGATCCGCGTCATCCGTGTTCAAATTATTAAATCAAAATTCAAAAAAACTTAAAATCATGAAAAAGCTTATCATTTTATTGGTTGCGCTGGTTGCGATGAATGGCGCAATGGCACAATGGCCATCCAGTTGTGATGTAACTGAAGAACTTGAATCGTATTATCAGGATGATGTAAAAGACATCGCTGCACAATGGCTCTTCGACATCCACTCGCCTGATACTGCGCTGATCGATATCCCGCAGTGGTGCCAGGACACCGTCTGGAGCGGGTTGGCAGCCATTAGTAACCGCTATGACCTGCCTGAAGTGGATTCGGTCTTTAACAAATACTGTATTCATCGGGTGATGGGGTTCATTAACATCAGAACAATTTGGGTGCAGTTAGATCCATCCTGCAGTTGGCTGAACAACTGGATGAACCTGCAAATAACCACCGGGGTTGCTGATCTTGACACATTACTGTCAAACTATAATTTTACTCTAAACTATTTCTTTGCTAATGATCATTGGGGAGTACTTTCTACAACTGAAATGATAAATTTATATGCTTTATGCGACAGCCTCGGGTCATTCGAGGATATAGCTAATGCTGAGCCTGATGGATGGGGTGGCAGTGCTGCCTGGTATGATCATATTTATTTCAGCGATACAGCCGGCATCAAATATTATACTTTTCAGCTAGGTGTTGGGCTGGCCGAACGTTATCGCTGGAATTTTAGGGTAGACACGGATTGTTCTGTTGAATTTCTTGGAAACGGGGGCTCTTATTGCTTTGAGTTACCCGAACCAATAAACTGCAATATTTTTACAAACATCAATGAAAACAGAAAGGTATCAGGTTGTACTATATTCCCCAATCCTTCAACTGACAAGATCACCATTTCCCATCCTGCATTAACCGGCATTTCAAACCTTTCGATCTTTAATGTCAGCGGAGAAAAAGTAATGGAAAGGCAGCTAGCAGATAACGAAACCCAAATTGACATCGGTACCCTTCCGCGGGGAGTGTATTTTGTGAGAGTGCAAAATGAAAAAATGGTGGAGGTAGGAAAAATCATCAGGGAATAATTCAAAATGTAAAATTGGAACGTCATGAAAAAACTTATCTTTTTATTGGTTGCGCTGGTTGAGATGAATGGCGCAAATGCGCAATGGTTCCCGCTTAATTCAGGAGCCACAAATGGGCTCAGTTCTGTGTATTTTACAGATGAAGATACAGGCTATGCGGTTGGATGGAATGGCGCCATTTTAAAAACCACTGATGGCGGGTATAACTGGGAAAACCAGGTTTCGGGAACCACCAACAGCCTTGCGTCCGTATATTTTACAAATACGAATACCGGATTTGTTGTCGGTGACAGCGGTACTATTCTCAAAACCACAAATGGGGGCATTGTATGGGAAGCCTTGGAATCCGGAACCTCAGAACCATTGTCGTCGGTGCATTTCCCCGACACTGAAACCGGTTATGTTGTCGGGAACGGAGCAATCATTTTAAAAACGACCGACGGAGGTGAGATCTGGACCAGCCAGTATTGGGGAACACAAACGCTTACGTGGTTAAACACGGTTCATTTCACGGATTCCAATACCGGATATGCCTGCGGTGGACAGTTAGGGGGGTGTTTACAACAAAATGGCATCATACTGAAGACCACTGATGGTGGGGTTGAGTGGACGCTTTCGCTGTTGTTTGGCATCGAATACGGCGTTTTGTATTCCCTATCTGCTGTTGATTCAAATACTGTTTTTGCGATCGGAAGCAGTGAAGAGGGTCCGGCTCATACCGATCTTGTAACTACCATCGACGGCGGGATAAACTGGTCAGCCATTTATATTTCAGGTTCACAAACCAGGTCGGTCTTTTTCATTGACTCCCAAACCGGTTTTGTTGTCGGCCGCGAGAGTGAAGATGGTGATGGTACCGTTTTGAAAACCACCGATGGGGGACTGACATGGATGGAGCAACCGGTCGGTATTCCGGTGTGGTTAAATTCGGTTCATTTTCCAACCCAAAACACGGGATACATCGTTGGTGATAATGGGATCATACTTAAAACAACAAACGGCGGTAACCTTGCTGGCTGCCTGCCCGAAGGCATCACCTTTACCACACAGGAAGAGATTGACAATTTCCAGGTCAATTATCCGGGATGTACGGAGATTGAGGGAGATGTTTATATTGGTGATTGGATGTCGGGGAGCAGCATTACCAACCTCAATGCATTAGGTATGTTAACTTCTGTCGATGGTAGTTTACATATTGGCCATAATCCATCCTTGACTAGCCTGATAGGGCTGGACAATTTGAATGCTATCGGTGGTGATCTCTGGATTTATTGGAATGCCATGACCAGCCTGACAGGGCTGGACAATTTGAGTTCCATCGGGGGTGATTTTGGCATTTGGGACAACGATGCCCTGACCAGCCTGGCGGAGTTGGACAATTTGAGTTCCATCGGGGGTATTCTTCGCATTGCTGAGAACTATTCCTTGACCAGCCTGACGGGTTTGGATAACATCAATGCTGGCTCCATCACAGATTTATATGTTTATAACAATGCTTCGCTATCCAACTGTGAAGTGCAAAGCATTTGTGATTATCTGGCAAACCCTAACGGTTCTGTAGATATTTATGGAAATTCTGATGATTGCAATAGCCCAATTGAAGTAGCAGGTTCTTGTGGAGTTATGGTTCCTTGTTTACCTTTCGGCAATTACCATTTTACAACTCAATTCGAGATAGATAGTTTTCAGTCTGATTTTCCCAACTGCTCAGATTTACAAGGTTATGTTACTATTTGTGGGAGCGATATAATGAATTTGGATGGGCTGAGTGTGCTGACTTCCATTGAGGCTGATCTTGATATCTATTCCAATGACAATCTAATAAGCCTGATGGGGCTGGATGGTTTGATCACGATTGGGGGCAGTCTCATAATTGGTGATTTTTATGAGGGTGGTAATCCTTTACTTACCAGTTTAACGGGTCTAGAAAGTTTGACTTCTATCGGGGGTGATCTTGATATTTATTCCAGCAATGCTCTGATCAGCCTGAACGGATTGGAAGGGTTGACTTCCATTGGGGGAGGTCTGACAATTGGAAGTGATTATCAGGGTGGACTTCCTTCGCTCACCAGTTTAACAGGGCTGGAAGGGTTGACTTCTATAGGAGGTGATGTTGAAATTGGTGGCAACATTGTCCTGACCAGCTTGACAGGATTGGAAAATTTGACTTCCATCGGGGGTAATCTTGATTTAATGGGTAACTCTACCTTGACCAGCCTGTCAGGGCTGGACAATGTGACTTCAATCGGTAGTAGCCTGGGAATTATAGGAAACTCTGGTCTTACCAGCCTGACAGGATTGGAAAATTTGACTTCCATTGGGGGTATGCTTTATTTATCAGGCAACTCTTCTCTGACAAGCCTGATGGGGATGGACAATGTGACTTCAATCCTGGGTAGTCTTTGGATTAAGGAAAACACTGCACTAACAAGCCTGACAGGGCTGGAAAATTTGACCTCCATCATGGGTTTCCTGTGGATTTCGTATAACACTGCCCTGACCAGCTTAATGGGCTTATCAGGTTTGACTTCCATAGGGGGAAACAGTTTTCAAATTTGGGGTAATACCGCCCTGACTACTCTGACGGGGCTGGACAATATTGATGCGGGTTCCATAAATGATATACACATCTATGATAACCAATTATTATCAACTTGTGAAGTGCAAAGCGTTTGTGATTATCTGGCAAGCCCTAATGGTACTGTTTCAATTTTTAGTAATGCCCCCGGCTGTAATAATCAGAATCAAGTACTTGAAGCCTGCCTCATACCCGTGGAAGAAATTGCCGGTGAAACAGGTATTCGCATTATTCCCAACCCGGCCAGGGATGTAATCACGGTATCATGGCCAATGCTAACCGGTAATGCGCTGCTTACCTTATTCAACATCACCGGCGAAAAGCTGATCGAAAAACAAATCATCCGGGCAGAAACCCAACTCGACATCAGCGCCCTGTCACGCGGAGTGTACTTTGTGAGGGTGCAGGGTGAAAAGTTGGCAGAAGTGGCCAAAATCATTAAGGAATAGAACAATCATTCTTCATTGAAACATTAAAGAATTTTCTCCCATGAAAAACAGAACACAGATGACACGGATTTTACGGATCCCGCACGTGCGGGACGGATTTGATCAGTGCAAGTCCGTCTGATCAGCGTCATTTGCGTTCTATCAAAAAGCAGTCAGAACTACCAAAAACCCGCAGGTTATG
>JACZJL010000043.1 GCA_014860585.1 Bacteroidales bacterium
AGAGTTTTTCTCTGAGCCAGAGAAATAAAGTTTCTTTGTAACAGAATCCAAACCTAATCGTCTTGAAATCTAAATGACGGCAAAAGAGTTTTGCAATCGGGTTTTACCTTTACAGGACAAGCTTTACAGGCTTTCCCGTCGGATTTTAAACAATGCAGAAGATGCTGAGGATGCCGTGCAGGAGGTCTTTTACAAGTTGTGGTTGAAAAATGAAGAGTTGGATTCGTTCAAAAGTCTGGAAGCCTTTGCCATGGTGGTTACTAAAAACTTTTGCCTCGACAGGGTAAAATCCAAAAGCCACCAAAAAGCAGAGCTTACTGTAATGAACGAACCCATTGACAGCCACTCACCGGAAAAGATGGCGGAGCAAAAGGATGAGATGGATGAGGTGCACAGAATCGTAAAAAAGCTGCCCGAACAACAACGGATGATTCTTCACCTGCGCGACATTGAAGGAATGGAGTACGATGAGATTGAGCAAATCATGGAGATGAACGCCAACGCCATCAGGGTAAATTTGTCGAGAGCAAGAAAAGCCATCAGAGAACAATTAACGGCAACACATAATTATGAATACCAGGGAGATTGAAAAATTATTAGACAGGTACTTTGAAGCTGAAACATCGCAGGAGGAGGAACAACTGCTGAAACAGTTCTTCCTTTCAGACAATGTTCCTGCACATTTACAACAACACATCCCACTTTTCAGGTTTGCAAATTCAGAAAGAACACTTTCAACAAAATCCGATGTTGAAACCTTTCTGATGAAGAAAATCGAACAAAGTAAACGCGTTTCATTCAAAAGCAGGCGCATGTGGTATGTTGTATCAGGTGTGGCAGCTTCAGTTTTATTGCTGTTGACTATCATCACCGAAACGCGGCAGACCAATGTTGTTGCCGACAGAAACTATTCACCGGAAGAGATCCAGTTAGCCTGGCTGCAAACAAAAGAGGTGCTTGCATATACTTCAGGAAAAATAAACCGGGGGACAGATCCACTGGGTAATGTTTCAAAAATCAATTCCGGTGCGTCAGCTATAAATCAACTCGGCAAACTTGATGAGGGGATGACTCAACTCAATCAAGGGCTTAAAAGGATAGATGGTGGTGTGGATCATTTAAGCAAATTCTCAAAATTTAATTTATTAACTAATCAATAATCAATTTACAATGAAAAAGACAATTTTTGTTTTTGCAGTTATTGCATGGGTAAGCACGTCAGGAATCGCTCTGGCGCAGAATACAACCAATAACATGTTCAAAAAGTATGGCTCTGGCGATGGCTTTACAGTGGTGAGCATCAATAAAGACTTATTTACACTGCTGCTTGAGATTGGCCAGGAAACAGATGCCCAAGAAATTAGCGAGGTACAGGAGGTGATTAAAGGACTTGAAACGATCAAAATTTTGATGTACGATGCTAATAAAGGAACCGACCCTTCATTTTTACCTAAATTCAAAGAGGAACTGGATGCAATGAAACTGAACGAATACAGCGAATTGATGATGGTGAGAGAGCAGGATGATATTGTTAGATTTATGATCCGCAAGGATGGCGAGATCATCAATGAATTGCTTCTTCTTATCAGCCAGCCTGATGAAGCAGGATTTGTAAGCATTACCGGTAATATCAACATTAAATCCATCGCCAAGATTTCCAGAACCATGAACATCCAGGGACTTGAAAACCTGGAGAAGATCAACCAGAAAGAAGAGTAGTTTCCTGTATGCATAAAAAAAACGGGGTGACTTTCGGCTACCCCGTTTTTTCGTGTATATAAAGCAACAGATTACCTGCTTTTTGGCACAATGGTCAGTTCATCAATAATATTTTTGGCGCCGGCAAATTTATCAATAATAAAAAGAATATATCGAACATCCACCGAGATGGTGCGCTGCAAGGCAGGTTCAAAGGCAATGTCGCCGCTCATGGCTTCCCAATTGCCATCGAAGGCAATCCCGATGAGTTCGCCTTTGGCATTCATTACGGGGCTTCCGCTGTTGCCGCCGGTGATGTCGTTGTTTGAGATGAACGCAACGATCATATCCCCATTCTGGCCATAATTGCCATAATCCTTTTTGCTGTAAAGTTCTTTAAGTTTCTCAGGCACTTCAAACTCCCAGTTGGTCGGGTCTTCTTTTTCCATCACACCGGAGAGGGTGGTGATGTAATTGTAATGCACGGCGTCGGCGGGATAATAATCGCCGATTGTTCCATAAGTAAGGCGCATGGTGGAATTGGCATCGGGGTAAAAGTCTTTATTCGCTCCCGCCATTTCGCGCAATCCTCTAATGTAAAGCCGGTCGCCTTTTGCAGCCAGGCTGCTGACTTCGGATTGCAAGGGTCTGAATTTATTTTGAAGATCAGCGAACGCTTTAGCCAGTTCAAAAACCGGATCGTTGTTTAAGACTTTTGCCGAGGGTTTGTCAAGGAATTTATTCACACCTGCAGGGCTTGAAAATATTGTTTTGCCAAAGATATAACCGGCATAGGCTGTAAAATCGCCTTTGTATTTCTTATGTATTTCGGACAGGATTGCCGGCTGATCTTGTGCAGGGACATTTTGATAGTATTTCTGCAGCATCACACCAAGAAGTTCCTGGTCGAGCGGAGCATGATAATTTTTAAAAAAACCTTCGACCGACTTGCGCAGGCTCGCAATTTCGGCATCCACCGCTGCCTGGTCTGGTTTCTTTTCCATGAGCAGTTCGCCAAGTTTGTTAAAGCGGCGGGAGAACATCAGGATTTCGCTGCCGCGGCTGATGGCCTCGCTGAGATAAATGCCGGGAAGGTTATATTCCCGCTGTTTAGCCACAGCGTTCTTGCGCATGTTGAGCACTTCACCGTAAACCTCTTTTCGCTTCTGGTCAGCATTGACCCAATCGGTAAATGCGGCCTCTTCGGCACGTTTTTTATCCACTACTTTGAGTCGCTTCAAACCACGGGTCTGACCGATGAAATATTTCCAATAGTTGGATGTTCCGGCGTATTTGGAGGCATATTGAATCCTGACAGCATCCGAAGCATCCATGTATTTCCGCATGGTGTTAAGTTTGGCTTCGCGGATAGAAACCACTGTGGGGTTACTTTCTTCGATGGCCAACTCTACTCCCCATGAGGAGCGATAGCGATCCGTGCTTCCCGGGTAGCCCATGATCATGGTAAAATCGCCATTTTCAACTCCATCGAGAGAGATGGGGAGATGATGTTTGGGTTTTAACGGAATGTTCTCTTTAGAGTAATCGGCCGGTTTTCCATCGGGGCCCGTATAAACCCTGAAAATGGAGAAATCGCCGGTGTGTCGTGGCCACATCCAGTTGTCGGTGTCTGCGCCATATTTACCGATGGATGATGGCGGTGCGCCAACCAGTCGAATATCTTTAAAGACCTCGTAAACGAAAAGGTAAAACTCGTCACCGGCAAAAAAGCTCCTCACACTCGCGTTGTAGTGGGTATCTTTTGTGGCTTCATCGCTGAGTGTTTTCCCGATTTTTCTGATTTCCTCATTGCGTTGCTCCTCAGTCATCCCATCATTTATGACAGCTAGCACCTTATCGGTCACCTCTTCAATCCGGATTAAAAAAGTGGCAGTAAGACCAGGATTTGCAAGCTCTTCCTCCTGGCTCATTGCCCAGAAGCCATCGGTAAGATAATCGTGTTCAACCGTGCTGTGTGACTGAATTTGCCCGTAACCGCAGTGGTGATTGGTGAAAATCAGGCCTTTTGATGATACGATTTCGCCTGTGCAACCACGGCCAAAAATGATGATGGCATCTTTAAGGCTTGAATTGTTGATGCTGTAAATCTCTTCAGCAGTGAGCTTCAATCCGGCTTTCTGCATGTCAACATAGTTGAGCCGCTCGATAAACAGTGGCAGCCACATCCCCTCATCTGCCCTGGTTTGAAGGCTAAGGGCAAGAATTAGCGCGACAAAGAATACGTGTAGTTTTTTCATTTAGTAAATGTTTTAGTTATTGGATTAAATAAATTTCTCTCCTTTTTTTGTTTTGATGTCGCCAACGAACTTCCTGATTTCCTGTTCGTCATCTTTTCGGCAGATGAGCAGGGCATTGTCCTCTTCCACCACGATGTAATTGTCCAATCCCTGCAAAACCACGAGCTTTCCTTTTGGCATGTTGATGATACAATTTGAGGTATTGTATAGCATCACATCATCGCCAACCACCGCATTCTTGTATTCATCTTTTTCCCTTGTATCATAGAGCGATCCCCAGGTTCCAAGGTCCGACCAGTCGAAGTCGGCTGAAAGGACATAAACATTGGTGGCTTTTTCCATGATGCCGTAATCGATTGAAATCTTGCGGCAACCGGCGTAAATTTCGTTGATGAATGTTTTTTCTCCTTCGGTATTGTACACTCCAATGCCCTCTTTAAAAAGGTCATTAATGTCGTCGAGGTATTCTTCGAAGGCTTTGTTGATGGTCTTGAGCGACCAGATGAATATTCCTGCATTCCAGAGGAAATCTCCGCTTGCAAGGAATTTTTCTGCCAATTCGTGATTGGGTTTTTCAGTAAAGGTTTTTACCTTGCGAAGCTGATGGTTACCGGAGTCTTTTATGCTGTCGTCAAATTGAATGTATCCGTATCCTGTGTCGGGTCGGGTTGGTTTTATTCCGAGGGTAATAAGCCAGGGATTTTCAGCAGCAGCTTTCAATGCTGCGTTAATATTCACTGCAAAAAGTTCTTCATCCATGATGAGGTGATCGGAAGGGGCAACCACTATGTTGGCATCGGGGTTAATGGACTGAATTTTAAAATTTGCATAAGCAATGCAAGGGGCTGTATTGCGCATCGCCGGCTCGAGTAAAATATTGTTCACCGGTAAATCCGGCAGTTGGTGCCTTACCTGGTTTGCGTAAATCTCGTTGGTTACAATAAAAATGTTTTCTTTTGGACAGATTCGTTCGAAACGCCTAAAAGTACGTTGAATCAACGTTTCTCCTGTTCCCAGGATATCAATGAACTGCTTTGGGCGCGTGGTTCGGCTCATCGGCCAGAACCGCGCCCCTATCCCTCCGGCCATGATTACACAGTAGTTGTTTTTATGCATGTTTTTGCGATTTATTTTTAAATGAACCCGGATTCGTTTTGCAATCCATTGGCTTTTCAATGTTTAGATGCAAATTGTGTTGTTAAGGTTGCCATTGAATTGCCGGCAAATTTATTAAAATACAATGTTTTAAACGCTATTTTTCCGGATAAACTTCAGCAAGCGGATTAAAAACATAGTTCCGGTTGTTATCAAGAGAGATGCAGAGGAAGTTTTTCCGCCGTTTTCCCAACTTCTGAAAACGTCTCCCATCATTTAAAGCAAAGATAGTTTTCTCGGGAAGTGTTTCCAAAAGTGTTCCTCTTTTTGCAGTGTCATAGCTTTTCAGTGTTCTTGCCATCGTAACATCAGATGAGGATGCTGCAAAAATACGGGACTGATCAGGCTGCATAATATCGAGAACATCCTGTGGGAAAAAGTCAATACTCAGAAATGGCTTCTGCAACTGTCGCAGGGTTTGTTTCCATTCTTCACCATGCGGCTGAACACGGTCTTTGTACTTTATCCACACCAGGTGATGAGCCAATTCATGCAAAAAAGTCAAAAGAAATGAATACGGGTTCAGGTTATGGTTTAATGTAATTTTTGAGATTGCTCCATTTATCCCAGGTCTGAAATCGCCCAGTTTAGTTCGTCTGTGCCTGGTGATTACCAGTTGCACTTTGTATTTGATGAGCATCTCATAAACCGGTTTAACGGCCTGTTCAGGGAGGTATTGCTTAAGTATTTCGTAATTTTTCTCCAAATTTTCAGTTAGCTGATCGTTTAACCTATTGTTTCATTTTAGTAATTAGTGCTAGCCAGAAAACTCTTAATGTTGAAAATCATTGTTTGCCCCAACCCTCCCGAAGTCTCGGGATAAATTCCGGGAGCAATGATTTTCAACGATTTACTCCCTTAAGGGCGGGGTAAATAAATCGTTGAAAATCAATTTTAGGGTGTTTTCTGGCAAACACTAATTAATTCTCTTACTTTCAAAAGCAATTAATTTAGTTTGAGGCAAAGAAAACATCAAATCTCAAATACGTAATAACTCAACACTACCCACTTCGCAGCCGTCGAGCAAGCATCACTCCATTTAACTCAACTCCCAACTTTATGAACTCCATGTCCCCTTTGAATTCCGGGTAATACTATAAAGGCATCCCAAAGTCCCTTTCGCTTCGCCCTGCTCATCTTTCAGATCAATGATCTCCATGGTGATCTTTCTTTTCAGCTTTTGGTTGGTATAAAAGTTCAGAAGGTGCATCATAAATTGAATATTGCTCATTGTATTGGGCAATTTATTATATTTTTGCCCATTATAACAGATAAAAACGGCAACAATGATTACAAGAGAAAAGCTGAAGGAAATCCTGGCCACATGGAAGCATGAAATTTTGAACACTGAAATCTTCGAAAGGGATGTCTATTTGGTTGTAAGGGAGCAATTTTTGAATCCGGTACCACTGGTATTGCATGGATTAAGGCGATCGGGTAAAACATTTATAATGTACAAGCTTATGAAGGAATTCCCTGATTCCGCTTATGTAAATTTTGAAGATGAGCGTTTTACCGGCGCCGGACCCGAGGTTTTAGATGAAGTGTATGCTACTTACATCAGTGATTCGGATGCATCAAGGCCGACGATCTTTCTTGATGAAGTTCAAAATATTCCGGGATGGGAAAAGTTTGTTGCCCGGCTTCATTCAAAAGTGAAATTTGTGATCTCAGGTTCAAATGCAACCTTGCTGAGTTCTGAGTATTCGTCAGCGCTTACAGGAAGGCACGTTCCTATGCGCATATTTCCGTTGTCATTCACCGAATTTGTTTCCGCCACCGGGAAGGGAAACCTGAACCCATTGCTCAGCGAACATAGAGCAAAGCTTCGGTCAATGCTCATCGAATACCTTGAGTTTGGCGGCTTCCCACAGGCTTCACTGCTTAAAGATAAGCTCCTGCTCAGGTCAACATTTGATGCCATCATTTTCAGGGATGTAATCCCCCGGTTCGATATCAGAAATCCCCTGGGGCTGGAGGCGCTTGCACGATACCTGATTTCGAATCCCGGAAAGCCTTTCTCCTTTCGCAACCTTACTTCAGTATCCAACATCAGGCATGAAGACACGGTGAAGGCATATATCGGCTTTCTGGAAAAAGCCTATCTGATTTTTAATCTTCCGCGATTTGACTATTCCATCAGGAAACAGGCTGCCAACCTAAAAAAGGTTTATCCTGCTGACGTAAGTTTTGCACGTTTTTCAGGAAGCTTCTTTTCGGATGAAAGAGGGCGACTGCTTGAAACTATTGTTTGCAATCAGCTTGTAAGCAAAGGCTACAACCTGTGTTACTGGAAAGATGAACGGGAGCGGGAAGTGGACTTTGTGGTTTGTGAGGGGCTGAAGCCTGTTTCACTGATACAGGTGTGCGAAACCATTGAAAACGAAAAAGTATGGAAAAGGGAAACAGAATCGCTGTTAAATGCAAAAGTATCGCTGGGATTGGAAGATGCCATCTTACTCGTCTATCAACATACCGAAATGCCCGCGGTTGAAGGCATTACTGTAAGAACTGTGTTGGACTGGCTGCTCGATACATCAGGTTGAGTTATCTGCGGTAAGCCTTTTGGTTCACAAACTGCCTGATCATAGCGGCGCCCCAAACACTACCCTCGTTCCTCTGGTTTGACCCTGCTCGTCTTTTAGTGTTTTATTTCCTATTTTCTTGCTTTTTTTGGCAGAACTTTCAAATGACAAACATCAAAAGACAAATAAATACAAAAACTCAAGTCCCAAACTGATACAAATTAATTCCTGCCTGACTGCGTGAGGAAATCAGGGCAGTCAGGCCTGCTTTCACTGTTTGGATTTTTGTTCCTTTGCACATTGGGTTTTATTTGAGATTTGTTTATTGTATTTTGTCCGCAGGACTCCTTTGGAGTAATTTCTGATTTATCCAGGTTAGATTTATAATCTCCATGTTAATCTTGAGGTGTAACTCGCGGTAATTGCGTTATTGGTCTTAGGTGTGATGCTATCGTAAGGAAGTCAGAAGTCTTTGTATCAGTAAAAAACTATCTTAATTCAATAATTTACGTAAATTTGTGCATTATAATTATTCTTTATCAATTATGATACGAGATATTGTTTTGATTCAGAAACGGGAACTGGAGCAACGGCTGCAGGAAAAGTATGTTTCGAGAGACGCCGATTTTACTGCAGGGTCATCTGATATGATTCATGTGATCATAGGCCCAAGAAGAGCCGGAAAATCATTTTTCGGAATGCACCAACTGGTTCAGGGCGAAAAGTTTGCCTTCCTTAACCTGGATGACGAACGTCTTACCAGGGTTCAGAATTTTGATGAACTACTCGAAGCCATGATGGTTATTTATGACAATCCCAATCTCCTTTTACTGGATGAAATCCAAAATCTTCAGGATTGGGAGTTGATTATAAATCGCCTGCAAAGGCAGGGATTCCGGCTGATCATAACAGGAAGTAACTCAAACCTGCTGAGTAGCGAATTGGCAACCCATCTCACCGGAAGGCATTTGCCTGTTTACATTTTTACTTTTAGTTTCAGCGAGTATCTTGCAACATTTTCAAACGAATTGACAACGCCGGAAAAAAAAGAGAAGTTCAACGATTGGCTTATCAACGGGGGATATCCCGAGCCACTGATGAAAGGGCTAAATGTAAAGCAATATCTGCAGGTGTTGTTCGATTCGGTACTTTACAAAGACATTGTAAAAAGATACAAAATTCGTCAGCCCGATTCCCTTGAAAATCTTGCTGTGTGGCTGATTTCAAATATTGCCGCTGAATTTTCGCTCAACTCAATCTGCGATCAGGTGCAATTGTCGAGTGTGCATACGGTAAAAAAGTACCTGCATTATCTCGAAGAATCTTTTGTGCTCTTTACGCTTTCACTGTTTTCATTTAAGGTTGGCGAACAGCAGCGGGGAAATAAGAAGATTTACTGCTTCGACAACGGATTTCGCCAGGCAAAAGGATTTCAGTTCAGTAACGATTGGGGCAAACTACTGGAGAATGCTGTGGCTGCCGAACTTTTTAAAAGATGCCGTTATGAAGGCTTAAAATTGTTTTACTGGAAGGACAGAGATCAGCAGGAGGTAGATTTTGTTGTTCAGGCCGGCACACAGGTAAGCGAACTTATTCAGGTGTGCTGGGATGTGACACAAACCAAAACCCTTGACAGAGAGGTCAGGTCGTTATTAAAAGCCTCCGGTAAACTCAATTGTGACAGATTATTGATTATAACTATGGAAGAGGAGAAAACAGAGGAATTTTCCTGGTTCGGCGTACAACGTAACATTGAGTTCGTTCCAGCTTGGAAATGGATACAGGGAAAATGATTGTGGCTTTACCATTCAGCCAAATCAGAGAGGAATCCCAAACACCACCCTCGTCCCTCTCGCTTCGCCCTGTTCATCTTTCAGGTCAATGATCTCCATGGTGATCTTACGGCGGAGCTTGCGGTTGATGACTTTGATGCGTTCCTGGGTGGTGGAGGTGGCGAGTGATTTATGGTCTTTGTCGAATTTTTGACGGAGTTCACCTGCTTTCTCACGTCCAATGCCATCGTCTTCGATAGTTAATATTAATCCCTGGCCGTTGCGGGTGTAGCTGATGCTGATGTTGCCTTTGGTTTCCCTATGCTTGATCCCGTGCTCGATGGCATTTTCGATAAAGGGCTGGGCGAGCATGGGCGGAACAAAAATGTTTTCCGGATCGAGAATGTCGTCCACATGTATGTTGTAATCAAACTTTTCGGGGAAACGGACTTTCTGCAACTCCAGGTAATTTTCTATGGTACTCATCTCTTTCTGCAGGGTAATATATTCCTCAACCGAACTGTCAAGAATATGGCGTACCAGTTTAGAAAAACGGGATAAATATTTGCTTGCTTTATCCGGCTCTTCATCGAGGATAAAATTCTGGATGCTGGTGAGCGAGTTAAAGATAAAATGGGGGTTCATTTGCGAACGGAAAAGCTTTTGTTGTAAAAGCAGGTTTTGCTGCTCGTTGCGGAGCTTGTTCTGGCGAAGGATTAGCCAGGCATAGAGCAGCACGCTCACTACCAGTCCTCCCAGCCCGATCAGGAATCCCCTCGACTGCCTTAATTTCAAATCCTGGAATTCATTTTCCTTCGACAGGGCTTTAATCTGCTCTTCTTTTCGCTCGGTTTCGTATTTGGTTTGTAGTTCGATGATATCCCGGTTTCGTTTCAGGAGGTTAAGCGTGTCGCCCGCAAGGGACATCGCTATATGATATTTTAATGCTTCCTTCGTTCTGTCTTGTTTTTGACAGATTTCAAAAAGATAATAATACATCCATTCGCCCCATTCCCAAATCATTTCCTTCCTGGATTGCAGTGGTAAGGGTACATAAAGCTCATAACCCCATGTAGCTATAAACTTCAGTGAATCATAACGGTACCAGGATTTCCGTGACAGCATCTCCTCAAAGTGTTTTTCAGATTCGAGAAATTGCTTTTCTGCATTCTCCAAGTCGAACATATCGGTATAATATCCTCCAAGGATGTTTGAGGAATAAAGCGCCATGATGATAAATCCGTTGTTATCATACCATGCTAAACATTTCTTTAGTATCAATATAGCCGTATCTGTTTCGCCGGCTGAATGGTGGTACATGCTCAGCCAGACCAATGCACGGTATTTCTGAGCTATAAAACTCATGTTTTTGTCAGGAAATTCCAGCGCTTTGAGAAAATAGATTTTTGCACTGTCCATCATTCCCATACTTAAGTAATCAGCACCTATAGTCCATGTTATGATCAATTCCTCAATTTCAGGGAAATTGTTTTTTCTCATGACATCCAATAATTGAAGCCGGTATTTGAGCGATTCAGCGTTCTTTCCCATGAGTACTTGAGTCTGAGCTTTACCCATTCCAAAATGTACTGAATCTATAATACTACCCGCGATGTGTCCTCCCGGCACGCGTTCATTGCACTTCTCAATTGCCAGGTTACCATATTCGACAGCTTTTTCATAATTACCAGCATAAAAGTGTGTTCTTGCAATATCGTAATAAATCCAGTATGCTATTCTTTTATTTTCGAGCCTTTCGACAATCGATAATGCTTCGTAGTAGTTCTGTAATGCCTTCGGGTAATTGCTCAGGAAATGTTGGAGATGTCCTTTGTTTCTGAATGCATCGGCTTTTCCGGCTTCGTAATTCAGCCGGACTGCCAGTTCCATGGCTTCGTCTGCGTACTTTCTGCTGAGTGCTGTATCCTCAAAGTGCAGGGACGTCGCCAACCAGTTGAGTGTATTCACCCGTTCCTCGTCATGTTGCTCTGGTAAAATCTGCAACAGGCTATCAACATTGTAAGTTTTAAGACACAGGAATTTCTGCGCTGTTGCTACGAGCCCGAAAAACAACAAAAGGAAACAGGTGAAATTTCTCAACAACATAACAGAAAAATTTGGAGCTTGAATTAGAATAATAACGACAGTGACGAATTTTTTTCCTTAAGGAGCAAGTTGCCGAATGACAGCTTTTTAGATTTGCGTTATTCTTTGAATCATTTCCAGCAACTGCTCTTTTTTGCGCGATGCTACAGGCAGCTTAATCTCGTTTTCCAGCACAATCACTCCACCTTCTGCCTTTTCGAACCGGTCAATGTAAACCAGGTTGATCAGGTACGACTTATGTACCCTGAAAAATCCGAATTCACTCAGCATTTCATCGTATTCTTTCAGGGTGTTCGATACGAGTATCTTCTTCCCGTTCAGCAGGTAAAAATTGGTGTAATTGTCCTGGCATTCACAATAAATGATATCCTGGAGCTTTACCAGGTGAATATTATCGAAGGTTTTCAGAATGATCTTTTTCTTCGACTTGTCGGGTGTATGCATGTTATCCGCCAGCGTACCGAGCTGCTGATTCAGTTCATGGATCACCAGTTTTTCGGCTTTCTTCACAGCTTCTGCAAGGTCGGCGGGATCGACCGGTTTGAGGAGATAATCGAGTGCGCTGAACTTTATAGCTTTGATGGCAAACTGGTCGTAAGCCGTGATGAAGATCACTTTAAAATCGACCGGTTCGAGCTGCTTCAGCAAATCAAAGCCGGTTCCGTCGTCCATTTTTATATCGAGCAAAACGAGGTCGGGATTATGCTTCTTTATGGCTTTTATGCCGGATTCAACGCTATTCGCTTCGGCAACAACCCTGATTTGTGGACAATATCTCTTAAGGAGTTTTTCCAGGGTTTTGCGAGCGCTCTGTTCGTCATCGATGAGGATGGTGCGGAGCATGTGACTTTTAAATTTTTTGATAAAGGTAAACATAATTTGCGAAACTCAAAATTCCAAATTCAAAAATTTAAAAGATCAAATTGACCAAACCGTCATTACGAATCCTGACCTTACAGGTGGAGCAAAGCAAGCAGGTTAGAAACCTGTTAAAACGAAAACAAAAACTGCAATCTAAAAAAAATCTAACCAAACAGGTTGTCCAGAACCTGTTTGGTTAATGGGATTGTAGATGTTCAATGTGAAAAGCATAATTCTTTAAAATTTCACCATCTTCCTCAATAAGTCCTTATCCCCTTTTTGCAACCGGCAGAAATAAACACCGGGAGCCATACTTCCGGCATCAAAGCTCAACTGGTTTTTCCCGGACTGGAGTTCTGATGCCTCTGTTTCATAAACAATTCTGCCGTGAATATCCAGTATGGATAGCTGAACAGAAGATTCAATTTCCAGGTAAAATTCAATGGTTGGTTTTGAGTTGATCGGATTGGGGAAAACTTGTAAGACAGCATTGCCGTAGTCTTTATTTTCAGCCAATACAATGGTAATCGAACTCTCATAACATCCCATATCAATTATTCCAAGGATACGCTGATTTCCACATAGGCAGGTTAACGGACAAATCCACTCCACTGGCAGATAACCCGGGTCAAGGGTTCCCGAATCTATACAAGGTGATGAATCTCCCAACAAATAAAGCCATCCTCCTGCGTTTACAAATTCAGGATCGTCTTCTATGTTAAATAGATATTCTCCCTGAAACCCCGGCGTAATCCCATACTCCCCGTCTTCTACATCGCAATAATAAACATTTAAAAACGGAACTGGATTATCCATTCTTATGCTGATCTGGCTTGCACCGATTACTGCCGTATTTCCCCAAAAAATACAATTGGTAAAGGTTGTTTTACCTCCCAGTTCCAGTTCATAAGCCCCTCCGTCGTCCACAGCATGGTTATCGGCGAAGGTGCAGTTCACAAAATGGGGACTGCTGTTATCCCAGGATAATCCGGCGCCACCACCACCTCCTACAAAGGTTGACTCGTTGTTATAGAACAGGCAGTTATCAACGACAGGATCAGAATGGGTTCCAATAATGATAGCCCCGCCCCAGCTGGATGAATTGTCATGGAAAATGCAATGAGAAATGTGCATAGAGCATTCGAACATGGCAATTGCACCCCCGGCTGGATTATTCATGGTGAATTTATCTGCTCCATTATATCTGAAAATACAGTGGCTGATCCCGATACTATCAACCAGATTAATCCGTATCGCCCCGCCGCAGTTATACCCGGTTTCTAATCCATAAGCATAGCTGTGCTCAAAAATACAATGATTTAATGCCGAATTCGGATTTGTAGCCGGTGTCTGATCCCAAACCATTCCGCCCCATTTGACATCCGGGTCAACTGCGGTAAATAGGATAGGAAGCTCTTCCGTTCCTTCGGCATGGAGGCATCCCTGGATGTCGAACCGTTCGGTTGTATTGAATTTAACTTCAACCCCGGGATCAATCGTCAATATTTCCCCATCAGGGATAATGAGATAGCCCATGACGATATAGGGCGAGCCTGCCAAAGTCCATGTACCGCTTACTTCATTTTCCCAGATGAGCGTGCCTGCCGGAAGCGCGGGGATCAGCTTTCCCATGTTTATTTCGTGAAATACGCCATCCCGGCCGTTCGCATTTATCGTACCCGGTGTACCCTGACCTTCCATATAGGTTTTCATCGAATGACCTGCCAGGTCTTTCAGGAATGAAGCAGCCACATGCTGAGCGTTACCCGATGCATTTGCCGAAATATCGTTAAGGGTTGAAGGGCTTGATTGGGTTGACCAGTTGTAATTTATTGTTGCAACATCACGGGTACCGTAATTCGTGTCGATTACATATTCAAGGATAGGCTCGCCTGCGATTTCCAGCGTGACTACATTACCGTAATGATGATACCAGTGCGTACTGCCAATCAGCCCCCAGTCAATGTCTTCAATGTTATTTCCAAGCGTGGCCAGCCCGGATTTTATCTTAAGCTGATCCATGGTATAGCCCCTGTATTCCAGTTGTACGTTAAGGTTTGGAAAACCAACACCAGCATCCGTAAAATGAGATAAAGCGGCATTTGGATCGGGATCGATATCATCATAATCGCGTGATGCGATATAATATGCCATCCACCATGAAATCCCGTTGTAGGTAAAGGTATGCCCGAAAGCCTGCGGTTCTGGTCCCGTGCCGTCGGCATCCCAGGCGGAAATGCCTTCATGGGCGGAAGCAAGGCCTGTAAAAGGCAACTCAGGCATGCCTTTTTTGAGGTAGCCGGAAAGCACATTGAAAAATATTCCATCCAGTCTTCCGTTACCATCAAAGAATATTCCTGTGGACTCTATTTCTCCGACCAACCTTATCTCATTACCATCAAGGTCCTGTAAAAAGGCGGCAGCAACCTCTTTCACAGGAGCGGAACTGTTTTGAGAATGATCAAACGGACGTGAATAACTGGTTTCAAACTGCCAGCGGTTGTAAACAGATTGATCATAGGAAGTAAAATTATTTTTACAGTAAAACAAGATCATAGGCTCGCCATTCAGTTCAATGAAACAATAGCCGTCATACCTGTTAAGATGATGCTTGTTATTGAACGTAAACCAGTCTTCTCCTTCAGTATCATTCCCCTCTGTAATCAACCCATTTTTTATTTTTACCTGGCCGGGAGAAAATCCATGATCAATAAGCGCTTGTTCGAAGAGCGGGAAACCGGTCATTCCGCCCAAAGCATGACATAATGCTGCATTCGGGTCGGGATCAATGTTATCATAATCCATAGAAGCGCAATAGTAACGTGATCCGCCCCATCCGAAAGGATGGGGATGACCAACAGCAGCAGGTTCATGACCTGTGCCATCGGCATCCCATATAGCAATCCCTTCATGGTTAGCAACCAGCCCCTCAAAAGGGATCTGGGCATTGGTGAAGAATCCGGTTAACAGTAAAATGAATACCGTTAACGCTGTTGATTGAAGTACTTTTTTTGTTTTCATAAGAACCTCCAAATTTTTAATTTAAAAAAATAGAATTAAACTTATTAAAATTGAGGTAAAATTACGACATTGAGAATCTGATAATGAATAAGATTAGTTAACGCCGGGGAATAATTAGTTATCGCCGGGAACTGGTGAGTTAATGTGTCTTGAAAAGATAATAACCACCGCGTTCGGCTCAGGCTCCGGCCTGAGCCGGATCTATTTCTGCAGGCTCTGCCTGCCATTTAGCGGCAGCATTGCTATTGAAACCTGTCAGCGTTTTAACGGCCTAACAACGTTTCCATCCAAAAACAGCTTGTTTTATCAATATTTTTGCTTTTTTCAAAACTCAAATCTCATTCAGTTGTTTAAAGCGCTATGGACGAGAAAAAGAAGGCCGTCGCCGAAAAAACTTACCTGATCCTTGCCGCGCTCTTTGTGGCAGCGCTGGTTACGGGCAACCTGATCTTTCAAAAGTTCTTCACCTGGAATCCTTTCGGATGGTTTGAATTTCAACTTTCGGTGGGCATTATTCCTTACCCCGTTACCTTTCTCGTCACCGACATCATTTCCGAAATCTATGGCAAAAAGAGGGCTAACCGCGTGGTACTTGCCGGGTTGTTTGCCAGTGCATTTATGCTCGGAATCATCATAATTTCTAATGCAGCTCCTGCAACCATCTGGTCTCCGGTGGATGATAGTGAGTTTAAAAAAGTATTCGGATTCACATTCATTGCTGTGGCTGCATCGCTGGCTGCTTACCTTCTCGCACAGCTGCTCGACGTACATATTTTTCATTACTGGAAAAGGGTAACCAATGGCAAACATCTCTGGTTGCGTAACAACGCCTCCACCTTCACTTCACAGTTTGTGGATACTTTCACGGTGTTGTTTCTGCTCTGCAGCTTTGGTGTGATCGAATGGACATACTTTTTAGGTCTTCTATGGAATGGCTATTTGTTCAAGATCATCATTGCTGCACTGGACACGCCGGTTATTTATGTCATGGTGTGGTGGATGCGAAGGTATTTCGGATTGAAAGCCAATGGGGCGGAATTGGAATTTTAATTTTCCATCATGCTTCTTTCCTCAGGATTTCTTTTTGACCGAAAGGAGCAAACGATCATAAATATAGAGCAGGATTGCCGTTCCAAATCCTATTCCTGCAAACACCATCCAGATATTCCCCGGCTGATAGGTATTCCAGAGATAAGTGGTCAGTTCAGTTTGGGTCATGTTCATCAGTTCAGCAGAGCGGCTGATAAAATCGTTTTGGGTAAAAGTCTCTGAAATGGGTTGAATATCGAGGTCTCTTGAAGTAACTTCTCTTTGAAGCAAAGTAATTTTGTCCGACATATTTCCATACACATCTCCCGAAAGAATGCCGGCGAAGAAATTTCCTCCGGCCATCGGCAGGAAAGAAGCCCCCATGTAAAGTGCTACTTTTTCTTTTGGTGCGATCCGACCGATATATTCAGTGATTTTTGGGGAGCTGGCCATTTCGCCCAAACCGAAGATCAAAATGGAGAAGAAGAGAAAAAACGGGTTATTGGTATAAAAAGTAAGTGCGAGCCCGATGGCGTTCACCAAAATCCCTGACATCATGGCGTTGAGCGGTTGATATTTCATCACCAGTGCCGAAACCAATATTTGAAACAGAATGATGTACAGTGCATCAACATTTGTCAGCATTTCAGGAGCAATGGTTCCCGCCGGAGTTCCAACGGCATTTGCCAAAGCCGGTGAAAAGTTGTGTAAAGCCGAATACAGCACCGAAGTATCCATCCACTGGTCAATAAAAACGGGAAGCGTGTAAAACAGCTGGTTATACATCGTCCAGAACCCGGTAATAATAACCAGGAACAGCACCAGCTTGATATCGCTCAATGCAGTGCCGATATTTTTGAAAATCGTGAGGATGGATTGCCCGAGCGATGCTTCACTTTTCTCACGTGCAGGCTCTTTGAAAAGTAACAGTACGATAACCAGATTGAGCAATGAAACGGCCGACGAGATCATAAAAACGTATTGCCAGTCAATTCCCCTCATTTTTGAAGCGACGAATGGACCGACAAATGCCCCTATATTTACCATCATGTAAAAAATCCCAAAACCGATGGAGGAAGTTTCTGAGTCGGTGGTTTTAGCAATGGTAGCTGAGATGACCGGCTTGAACAAAGCTGCCCCAACAGCCACAAACATGAACACGGCATACATCGAAGCGTAGGATTTCACAAAACCCATTCCCATATACCCGGCAGCAAGGATGATATAAGCAATGATCAGGGTTTTCCGGTAGCCGTACCTGTCGGCCAAAGCGCCGGTTATCAGCGGCAGGAAATAAAGAATGGCCACAACAGGTCCCATCAGGTAACCTTTCTGTTCCTGCGAAAAGCCGAGTGCTCCTGTATCTTTCGATCCGGTGAGGTAGAGGGCAAAAAGCATGAACATCCCATACCATGCCCATCGCTCGAAAAGCTCCATGGTATTGGCTGTCCAGAAAGTGCGCGGGAATTTTTTAATAACCAGTGTGATCCTGTTCATCATTAATCGTTTGTTTATAAATTTGTCCTTGGATGAAATTTCTTTCGTTGCTTTCGTCTTGAAATCAGCATGGCCATCAGCAGGTAGATAAAAATGATCAGACCACTGATAATGACAATGGCGATGATCCAGGTGATGGTGAGGGAGTTTTTCAGGTTTTCAACTCTTGATGGCTCAATCTTATCCTTTTCCAATTCATAACCGTTAAGATCAAGCGGTTCTGGTATGTCAAATCCCAATTTAATTTTTTCATTTAGTTTCATGTATTCTGCAAAGTACTTCTCGGCACTGTCCTGGATATTTAATCCAGCATAAAT
>JACZJL010000044.1 GCA_014860585.1 Bacteroidales bacterium
GGTCTGCCCTTTAACGGAGGTGTTCTCCTCGGCTCTTCTGACAAGGTAGGGGATGACGTGCTTCACCGGGCCATAGGGAAGATATTTTGCCACGTTGTAACCGGCGTGTGCAAGGTTAAAGCTGATGTGGTCGCTCATGCCGTAAAGCTGTGAAAACCAGATGCGGGGATGGTCTTTGGGAAGATTGTGTTCGGCCATCAGTTCGGTGAGATAACGCGAGCTGAATTCGTTGTGGGTGCCATTGAAAATGGATATCCGATCAATATGGTCAACACAAAATTTGAGGGCTGCATTAAAATCATTATCTGTGTGTTCCTTATCAGGTTGAATGGGAGATGGATAACCCATTTGCGCTGCTCGTTCGCGTTCTTTTTCCATATAAGCGCCGCGGACAAATTTTGCCCCGAGGAAATAATTTCCCTTCACAGCCATTTCGTAAGATTGTTTCAAAAAGTCGAGCCGGTCGTGGCGATACATCTGGAAAGTATTGTAAACAATGGCCCGCTGTCGGTTGTATTTCGCCATCATTTCATTCACCACATCATCAATAAATTTCTGGTACCACGAATCTTCGGCGTCAATCAAAATGGGAATCCCTTTTTCGAAGGCAGTTTTGCACAGCAGTTCAACCCTCTGGCGGAAATTGGCTGCCTCCTGCTCTTCTGCTTCTGTCAGTTTCTCACCTGCACTCACTTTGGTCAGCACCGCGCTGGTTGTAAATGCCGTGGGTTTGAAAACCGCGAAGGGAATGTTGGGATTTGATGCGGCGTTTTCGATGGTTCGCAGTGTTTCTTCAAGTGCATGGGTTATGCCAACAAGGGAGTCGGTCCCTTCGACGGAGTAGTCGAGGATGGCTTTTACGTTGAATTTGCTGAGTTGCTCCACTGTGGGAATACATTCAGAAATGGTTTCGCCGCCTACAAACTGCCGGTAAATGGTCGGCTTAACAAACCAATTGACCGGAAAGCCAATTTTCAAAAAATTCTGGGTTATCCCACCTCCCAGCCTGACAATCCAGGTTTGTGCCAGTGCGCTGAATAAAAGGTAGGACCTGTTTAAATCGTAATTGCTCTTGCTTTTAAAAGCGATCTCAGTGTTGTCGAATGATACCATGACATTTTTTTGGCAAATGTAAAAACACAATTCAAATAAATCACACCTAAGGCAAAATTCCTTATTTTTGACAGCGTATGCAGGCTGTAAAAAGTTAGATAAATAACAATTGGAAGCCCATGTTGTTAAGTGTTTGAAGCATTTTATATGATTTATCAGATATGAAGAATTCATTGTATTCATTGGTTACCAAAACCATTATTCTGAACGAGGGAGACCCAGAGGAAAAGCGAAAAGAGATGCTCGATTATTTCCACAAAACCTTCGACATCGACGAGAAACTCTATGAGACATTAAAAAGCGACGAAACCTTTTACATGCGGGCAGACCCGCTGAGGCATCCGTTAATTTTTTATCTTGGTCATACAGCAGCATTTTACATTAACAAGCTGATCCCGGCCAAACTCATCGAATATAGGGTAAATCCGGAGTTTGAATCCATTTTTGCCGTAGGTGTGGACGAGATGTCCTGGGACGATCTGAATGAAGCAAATTACAACTGGCCGGCGGTGCAGGAGGTGAGGAATTACCGAAATAAAGTGAGGCAGGTTATGGATCAGCTAATTAAAACCATGCCGCTCGAAATGCCCATTAACTGGGAAAGTCCATGGTGGATTATCATGATGGGAATTGAACATGAGCGCATTCATCTCGAAACATCTTCAGTCCTTATCCGCCAGTTGCCCGTTGATCAGGTAGTGAAACATCCTTTTTGGAGAATTTGTGAAAAATGGGGTGATGCGCCCGAAAATGAATTGATCGAAGTTCCCGGAGGTTTGGTTAATCCCGGCAAGAACCGAGATCATCCACTTTACGGTTGGGATAACGAATACGGAAAAATCACTGGGGAGATCATGCCCCTTAAAGCTTCTAAATATCTGGTTTCAAATCAGGAATTCCTTGAATTTGTCAAGGAAAATGGATACGAAAAACAGGAGTTTTGGACCAAAGAGGGCTGGGCGTGGCGGAATTATCGCAAATCCAACCACCCGATATTTTGGATAAACGATGAAAATGGCAATTGGAAATTCCGGACTATGCTCGAGATCATTGAAATGCCCTGGAACTGGCCGGTGGAGGTGAATTACCTCGAAGCAAAAGCTTTTACGAACTGGAAAAGTAAAACCACCGGAAAAAAACTGAGGCTGCCTACGGAAGAAGAATGGGTTCATTTCCGCAACCAGCATAACATTCCCGACCAGCCATACTGGGAAAAAGCGCCGGGTAACATCAACCTTGAATACTTTGCTTCATCAGTTCCGGTAGATACCCACAAATTCAGCGATTTCTTCGACGTGATCGGCAATGTATGGCAATGGACCGAAACGCCGATCACAGGCTTTCCCGGTTTTGAAATCCACCCTATTTATGATGATTTCTCTACTCCAACCTTTGACACGCGGCATAACCTGATCAAAGGCGGATCGTGGATTTCGACCGGCAACGAAGCAACCCGCGACGCACGCTATGCCTTCCGCAGGCACTTTTTCCAGCATGCCGGATTCCGCTACATCGAAACGGACACGCCACCAAAAATCAGAGAAGACGTGTATGAAACCGATGCACTTGTTTCGCAATACTGTGAAGCGCATTATGGCAAGTCCTATTTCGGCGTGGAGAATTTCTCCAAAAAGTCAGCGGAGATTTGTCTGAAATATATGGAAGGCCGCCCCATGAAACGCGCCCTTGACCTGGGTTGCGCGGTTGGCCGAACCACTTTTGAGCTGGCGCGCAAATTCGATTTTGTCACCGGACTCGATTTCTCAGCTCGCTTTATTCGCATCGCCGACGAATTAATCCGGAAAGGAATTGTGCGTTATGTTCTGACTGAGGAAGGTGACCTGGTGTCGTATCATGAGGTGAATATTGAAAACCTCGGTTTCAGAGGACTTGAGCACAAAGTTGAGTTCTTCCAGGCAGATGCCGTTAACCTTAAGCCGATATTTACAGGCTTTGACCTGGTTTTTGCCGGAAATCTGATTGACCGGTTGTACGACCCGGGCAAATTTCTCGACAGCATCCACGAACGGATCAATCCCGGAGGCATATTGGTGATCGCCTCACCCTATACCTGGCTTGAAGAATATACCCAACGCGATAAATGGATCGGGGGATTCAAAAAAGATGGCGAACCGGTTACTACACTTGACGGGCTCCATATCCAACTTGATAAGAACTTTCACCTGATTGACGGACCGCTTGAAGTTCCTTTCGTGATCAAAGAAACCAGGCGTAAGTTTCAGCATACACTTTCGGAATTCACTGTCTGGCAGAGGAAATAAGACCACTGAAAAAGCTGCGGAGAACAATGTGTCTGTAGTTTATATCATAGTTGGCGTGCATTGTAAAAGAAACCGAAACAGATACTTGAGAATTAAAATGATTAACATAAAACTAACTGAATGAAAACTGGATTAATAGTAATTGGAATTGTAGTAGTTATTGGGATAATATTTTTTATCTCAAAGACATCAGGAAATAAAAAACCAAAGATACAAGTTGCAAAGCGGATTAAACTTGACCAACTTGAGACTGTTATGGAGCAATTAAAAAATAAAAATCTTGAATACGATTTATTCGGTATTACATCAAATGGTTTAGATTGTATCTATTTCGTTGATAACAATGGAAAGATAAATATAGAGTTTGAAGCTATGGTTAATGAACAAAAACCATACATTGACAAGATTAAAGAATTTGGCAAATCAAACGGATATCAAGTGACAATGACAACTTATGGAAATAAAACTAGGTATGAAGACCTGAAAGAAGCTCCAGTTGTAAAAATAGAATCCAATTTGGACACGAAATCTGCGACAGAATTTGGTAAACGGATTATGAAAGAGATTTTTAATTGTAATGAGTTGACTGAATTTGATGTTGTACCTTAATTGACAAAAATGATTTAAAGAAAATAAACAACGACACGCCAACACGCGGTATAAAAAATTGCCGGGACAGTAGGTTATTCAAGGGTTGTAGCCCGCTCCAACTTTTGTGTAACTTGACAGGAAATCGCCCGCAATCGGCAACTTTTCATACCGCCAACGATTTGAGTTTATAACAATTTACTATTTTCACGGCAAAATTTATAGGATGAAGCTGAAGGTTTATCAGATTTTGAATATTGTTGGCCTTGTTGCCATGATTGCGGTGAATTACCTTGCCAATACCTTGCCGATCGGTGGCAGAACCACTGGCGAAGTTTCGGCCGGTTTCAGGTCGCTGTTTACTCCGGCAGGGTTTACATTTTCCATTTGGGGTATTATTTATCTTCTGTTGATCGCATTTTCCATTTACCAATCCAAGGGTATTTTCAGCGATAGCAACCTGAAACAAAACCGGTTTTTGTACCGGATCGACAGTTGGTTTTTTATTTCCTGTATAGCCAATATGGCGTGGCTTTTCGCCTGGCATCACCAGGTGATCTGGCTGTCAGTTGTATTTATGGCCATTTTGCTTGGATCACTCATCATGATCTATTTGAATCTTGGCGCAGGTAAACGCATTATCAGCCGTGCAGAGCACTTCCTTGTGCATGTGCCGTTCAGCGTTTATCTTGGTTGGATCACGGTAGCTACCATTGCCAATGTTTCCATTTTCCTTGTACGAATAAACTGGGATAAATTTGGCTTTTCGGATGAGCTCTGGACTGTTGTAATGATTTCCATTGCCACTGCTGTCGGGATTTATATATTGCTCCTGAGAAAAGATTTCTTTTATAGCATTGTCATTGTTTGGGCCTTTTTAGGGATTATTTCAAAAAGGTTAACCGACGAAGCCGAGTCCATGGAACCGATTATCCTTACCGCCGGCGCAGGAATCCTAATGATTTTGGCAATCAACATATTTTACGCAGTGAAACGGTTTTTGTGGAGCCCTGACAGGGTCTGAAACCCTAACAGGGTTTTAACTCGTCTGAAATCGAAACTTTGGTGTTCATCAATTTTGCTTTTCGGTTGTTTATAATTACAACGAAGCGTAAAAACCCATGCACGACATCAAAACATACAGCCAGGTCAGTCATGATGATGATTCGATCAACTTCAGGATTTCGCGGATGGAAGAAATCTGGGAAGCGCGTAAAGGAAAAAAGGACGATCCCCATCGCCATGAGTATTACACGGTTTTATTGGTAAAACATGCCAACGGTAAACATATCATTGATTTCTTTGAATATCCGCTTGCGCCGTACCAGTTGTTTTTCATCAGTCCCGGACAGGTGCACCAGGTCATCGAATTTGAACAATCTCATGGTTACGCCATCCTCTTTTCACCACAGTTTCTGTTAGAAAACCATATCCCGTTTTATTTTATTGACGACCTGGCCTTGTTCAACGATTACGGTCAATCACCTCCTTTAACCCTCAGCGTAGATGAATATAGCCTGATGTCGAATTTTGCTGAAGAGATCATCAGAGCATACGATTCGGATTTAAAATTCAAAGACCAGGCCATCAGCGCTTACCTTAAACTATTGCTCATCAACAGCAACAACCTTTGTTCGCTAAGTATTGACAATACGCAGAAACAAGAGGCTGGAAATTCCATCCTGAAAAATTTCAAGCAACTTGTTGAAGGACATTACATGAATTGGCATCAAACTTCAGACTATGCCGCTGAACTCAACGTGACGCCCGATCACCTGAATCGTGTGGTCAAATCACTCATAGGGAAAACAGCCAAAGAGATCATCCAATCAAGGATCATTCTGGCTGCCAAAAGGCATCTTTACTTTTCAGGACTTTCTACCAAAGAAATCGGTTACAAACTTGGCTTTGCAGAACCTGCCAATTTCAGTGCATTTTTCAAAAAGGCGACCGGCGGTTCCCCTTTGAAATTCAAGGAAAAGGCATAATAACGGATTTTCATATCTTATTGACTGATTTTCGTATTGACCTGCAGAGCGTTTTGTAAGACTTTTGCAAAATGAAATATTATCTTTTAATTTTACCTTAATCATTTGATTTTTAACCAAAACCAACATGGACCATGGATAGAAAAATGTTCTTAACCAAAACAATATTGGCAACAGCAGCAGGCGCCGCAATGCCACTTATGCTGAATGCCGGTCAGATCAGAAAGAAAAATTCTGATTACGACCTGATGCTTGACCAGGTTGGATTTAACCATTTACCAAACAAGGAGAATAAAACAATGAACACTATTTTGCACAAAGCAGAAACCAGAGGACATGCCAATCATGGCTGGCTCGATTCTTATCACACCTTCAGCTTTGCCAATTACCGCAACCCGGACAGGATGCACTTTGGCGTGCTTCGGGTGCTGAACGACGACCGCGTAGCCGCAGGTCAGGGTTTTGGAACTCATCCGCACGATAACATGGAAATTATTTCGATCCCCCTCGAAGGAGATCTGGAACATAAAGACAGCATGGGAAATGTTGCCATCATCAAAGAGGGTGATATCCAGGTGATGAGTGCCGGAACCGGCATCTTTCACAGTGAGTTCAATAAAAATAAGGATCGTGAGGTGAAATTCCTTCAGATTTGGCTTTTCCCAAACAAGAAAAATGTGACTCCACGCTACGATCAGCTTTCGATCAAAGAGATCGGGCAAAAGAACCGTTTTTATCAGGTACTCTCGCCAAATGCCGGCGATCAGGGGGTCTGGATTCATCAGGATGCATGGTTCAGCATGGGGAACTTCGAAAGTGGCAAAACTGATTCTTATCAGATTAAAAAAACCGGAAACGGAGTGTATGCCTTTGTAATTGACGGAGAGGTAGAAATAAACGGACAGCACCTGGAAAAGCGCGATGGGCTTGGTATGTGGGACACCAGCGAACTGAGTCTTAAATCACTGACAGATTCCAGGGTGCTGCTAATGGACGTACCAATGACGATATAATTTGAAATTTTAATCCAACATATTAACCAGCAACTTAATTATCAAAACAATGAACACAAAAACAAAATGGGTAATTGACCCTACACATTCCGAAATTGGCTTTAAAGTGAAGCACATGATGATCTCGACTGTAAGCGGGCAGTTTGAAAAATTCGATGCCACAGTTGAAACCGACGGCGAGGATTTCACCACCGCATTTGTAGAAGTGAGCGTTGATATTGATTCGATCAATACAAAAGTGAAAGACCGCGACGCCCATCTGAAATCAGACGACTTTTTCAACGCAGCCGATTTCCCGAAAATGACCTTTAGATCCACAACATTTGACGGCGAAAAACTCACCGGCAATCTCACCATCAGAAACATAACCAAAGAGGTAGCGCTCGAAGTTGAATTCAACGGCATTGTGACCGATCCCTACGGACAAACAAAAGCAGGTTTTGAGATCACCGGCGAGATCAGCCGCAAAGAATTCGGCCTGAAATGGAATGCCGTAACCGAAGCCGGCAGCATCGTAGTTTCCGACAAAGTGAAGCTGGCCATCGGTGCGCAGTTTGTGAAGCAGGGGTAATTTATCCCATTCAAACCTGACAGGTTTCTAAAACCTGTCAGGTTTCAGCGCCAGGCAAGCCAGCTCCAACCGCAGGGAGAGCTAGTCCGACTTTGAAGAATGAAAAGGCGGGCTTGCCCGACCCCGACGAAGGAGGGGGCGGGGATGGAACCCTTTTTGTGGTTTTATAATCCAACCTCTACGAGGTTGCTATATTTTTAACCGTAACCACTTTTTGCTACAGTAATCCAACCTCTTCAAGGTTGCGCTGGGTGTTGAAGAAATGCCCGGTAGCGAGACTAATCCATTTGTTCAACTCCTGAGAATTCATTCCCTGAAAAGAACATGTTTTCTCTGCGGGAGAACATGGCAGTGTCTTTCAGACCTGTCAGCGTTTTGCCCGTTCAAAACCTTGTAAGTTTTCAATAAAAAACCCCGCACGGTGGCGGGGTAAAAAAATGAAAACAACTTCTTTTATGCTATTAGCTGTGCGCCAAGTTTAGCGCCGAGGAACTCTCGGTTCATGCGTGCGATGTGGGTAAGGTTGATGCCTTTGGGGCAGCGGGCTTCGCAGGCGCCGGTGTTGGTGCAGTTGCCAAAGCCCAGTTCATCCATCCGGCTGACCATCTTCTGTACGCGTTCTTTGGCTTCCACACGGCCTTGCGGGAGGAAGGCATACTGGGAGATTTTTGCAGATACGAAGAGCATTGCGGATGAATTTTTACAGGCTGCCACGCAGGCGCCACAGCCTACGCAGGTGGCTGCATCGAAGGCGGCGTCGGATTTTGGTGTCGGGATCGGTATGGCGTTGGCGTCGGGTGCGGCGCCGGCATTGGCTGAAATGAACCCGCCGGCCTGCATGATCTTGTCGAACGCCGAGCGGTCAACGATCAGGTCTTTGATTATCGGAAATGCACGGGAGCGCCAGGGTTCGATCACGATTTTGTCGCCATCTTTGAATTTGTACATCCGCAATTCGCAGGTGGTAGTTAGTTCGGCGGGGCCATGAGCATATCCGTTGATGTAAAGCCCGCAGCAACCGCAGATCCCTTCGCGGCAGTCGTATTCAAATGCCACAGGTGAATCGCCCTTTTCGATCAGCGTTTTATTGAAATAGTCGAGCATTTCGAGGAACGACATCTCTTCTGAAGCGCCTGTAAGCTGGTAAGTCACAAATTTTCCTTTGCTTTTGGCGTCTTTTTGCCTCCATATTTCGAGTGTGAGATTCATATCATTAAAGGTGTTTAGTTCGTGATTATTTGTAACTTCTTTCTTTGAGTTCCACGTTTTCGAAAACCAGCGGTTCTTTGTGCAATGTGTGCGGTTTGTCTTCGCCCATGTATTCCCATGCAGCCACGTAGCTGTATTCGCTGTCAATGCGTTTGGCTTCGCCTTCGGGGGTCTGGCTCTCTTCGCGGAAGTGAGCGCCACAAGACTCTTTGCGGTCTAAAGCATCCTGTATCATCAGTTTGGCAATGCCAAAGAAATCCGCCACACGACCAGCTTTTTCAAGCTCCTGGTTCAGTTCATTTTCGGTGTCGGCCACTTTCAGGTCTTTCCAGAATTCTTCTTCCAGCTCTTTTACCATTGTCTGTGCTTTCAATAGCCCTTCCTCGTTGCGCACCATCCCGCAGTAGTCCCACATGATTTTGCCCAGTCGTCTGTGGAAGGTTGTTGGCGTTTGCTTACCTTTGATGGAGAGCAGTTTATTGATTTTGTCCCTGACCTCTTTTTCGGCCCTGGCAAATTCGGGATGGTCGGTCGAGAGGCGTGGAGTTTTAATTTCTCCTGAGAGAAAATCGCCGATGGTAACGGGGATGATAAAGTAGCCTTCGCCTGAGCACTGCATCAATGAGCCGGCACCCAACCGGTTGGCGCCATGGTCGGAGAAGTTGGATTCGCCGATGGCAAACAACCCGTTAACGGTGGTCATCAGGTTGTAGTCAACCCAGAGACCGCCCATGGTGTAATGCCCTGCCGGATATATCCTCATTGGAACTTCGTAGGGATTGTCGCCGGTGATTTTGTGATACATTTCGAAGAGGTTGCCATATTTGTTTTCAATGGCTTTTTTACCTTGTTTTTTAATTGAGTCTTTGAAATCGAGATAAACCGAAAGGCCTGTTTTCCCGACACCATAGCCGGCATCGCAGCGCTCTTTGGCTGCTCTGGAGGCCACATCGCGGGGAACTAAATTTCCGAAGGCCGGGTAGCGACGCTCGAGGTAATAATCGCGATCTTCCTCCGGAATGTCGTTGGCTGCGCGGGTTTCTCCTTTATTTTTCGGAACCCAGATGCGTCCGTCATTTCTGAGCGACTCTGACATCAGCGTTAGCTTAGCCTGGTAATCGTTCAGCTGCGGAAGGCTCGTTGGGTGAATCTGGATAAAACTCGGATTGGCGAACAACGCGCCTTTTTTGTGGGCTGACCATGCAGCCGAAACATTCGATCCGAGGGCAAGGGTTGACAGATAATAAATCGTTCCGTAGCCGCCTGTAGCCAGCACAACGCAATGTCCTGCATGGCGCTCTATTTCACCGGTAACCAGGTTTCGTGTGATAATTCCACGCGCTTTACCATCAATAATCACCACGTCAAGCATGTCGCGACGCGGGTACATGGTCACCTTGCCTTTTGACACCTGGCGAATTAGTCCGGAATATGCACCCAGTAAGCATTGCTGACCGGTGGCGCCTTTAGCATAAAAAGTCCTCGACACCTGTACACCGCCAAAAGAACGGTTGTCGAGATAGCCACTGTACTCACGGGCAAATGGAACTCCGGCAGCAACCATCTGGTCAATGGTTTGGTTACTGACTTCGGCTGCGCGATACACATTGGCTTCGCGGGCACGGAAATCGCCACCTTTGATCACATCATAAAACAAGCGGTGAACACTGTCACCATCATTCTTGTAATTCTTGGCTGCATTTATTCCTCCCTGTGCTGCCACCGAGTGCGCCCGGCGGGGAGTGTCCTGAAAGCAAAACGCTTTAACATTGTACCCTAACTCTCCTAATGAAGAGGCTGCAGCAGCGCCGGCCAGGCCGGTACCAACAAGAATAATATCAAGTTTTGCCTTGTTGGCAGGATTAACCAGTTTGATATTCCTTTTGTGAATGCTCCATTTTTCTGCTAACGGACCTTCAGGAATTTTTGCGTCTAATTTTATCATAGTATATATGGAATTTTCATTAATAACTTGAACTGAAATAAATGACCATCGGAATGATGGCAAATCCAAGTGGGATGACAACTGATACAACCAAACTCAATTTCTTGACGAATGGAGTGTATTTGCTGTGGTTCCAACCCATGGATTGAAATGCTGACTGAAATGCATGATGCAGGTGAAAGCCCAGGAAGACAAAGGCAACCAGGTAAGCAATCACAAAACCCATCATCTTGAATTTTTCGATGATGAGCGAACCCAGATCGTGATATTCTTTCCCGTCATACATCACTGTTGGAACAATATCAGTAAATTTGGCCTTAAAGTAGAAATCAATCATGTGTATGAACAGGAAGATGAAAATCAACACCCCGGTATGGATCATAAATTTTGAGAAAAAGGAAAGCTGGGTGGTTGTGGTCACCTTGTAGCCCTGAGGCCTTGCCTTCCAGTTTTGCAGTTGAAGCGCCAGACCATAAAGGATGTGGATGATAAAGCCGCCAAAAAGGACGACTTCAAACACCTTTATCGCCGGATTGGTCCCCATAAAATGGGCTGCTTTGTTGAAAATTTCAATGCCAGATCCGGGAATCAGTACCGTGAGGTTAATGCCAAGATGCACCAGCAGAAACGAAATCAGAAACAAGCCCGCCAAAGCCATGATGACTTTTTTGGTGATGGAGGAGAGTTGTAAAGTAGAATTACCCATAAGATTAATTTTTTAGGTTTTTTGAAACACTTAATTTAAAAAGACCTTCTTTTGCACGAGAAACGAGCAAATTTATACTTAAAAAGCGTTCTGATTTATCACAGGACATTTTTTATTGGTAATTTATATTTTGTTTAAATTAACAAATCACAAAAATGAGATACGAACCTCTTGATCCTGCATTGTTTTCGGGCAACCGGGAACGGTTTGGCAGCCTGATGAAACCTGGCTCTGTGGCCATTTTCAATGCCAACGACGAATATCCACGCAGCGGAGACCAGTTCTACCCATTTCGCCAGCATTCGGATTTCTTTTACCTCACAGGTATTAACCAGGAAAAATCTGTTTTACTCTTAGCTCCTGATCATCCCGATCCAAAACTCAGAGAGATACTTTTTTTAGTGGAAACGAACGAAGAAATGGCTATTCGCGACGGAAGCAAACTCACAAAAGTGGAAGCTACCGCAATTTCAGGGATCAAAAACGTCCAATGGTTGAATGGCTTTGAGATGACAATGCGCGATCTGGTCATCTGGAGCGATCATGTTTTCCTGAACACTTACGAATATCCAAAATATTCTTCGGAAGTTTTTTCTCGCGACCATCGCTTTGCATGGGAATTACAGCGCCAATATCCGTCACATTGCTATGAACGTTCGGCGCCATTGATGACCCGCCTGCGTATGATCAAAACGGAAAAAGAAATCGACCTGATCCGACAGGCGTTAACCATCACTGAAAAAGCCTTTCGAAGAATGCTTAAATACACCAAACCTGGAGTTTATGAATTTGAAATCCAGGCTGAAATGGAGCATGAATTTCTGATCAATCGATCCACAGGCAGCGCATTTGCCCCGATAATCGCCAGTGGGAAAAACGCCTGTGTGCTGCATTATACCGAAAACGACAAGAGCTGTGAAAACGGCGAGCTGGTATTATTCGATTTCGGCGCTGAATACGCCAACTATGCCGCTGATATTTCAAGAACCATACCGGTTAACGGAAAGTTTAACCCGCGGCAGAGGCAATTGTATGAACTGGTGCTTAAAGTACAAAAATTATCGGTTCAACAAATGTTTCCTGGCAATACTATGGAGAAATACAATACTTTTGTAAACAATGAGATGGAAAAAGAGATGATCAGGATTGGCCTCCTTGATAAGGATGAGGTGGAAAAGCAAGACCCTGATCAACCCTTGTTTAAAAAATACTTTATGCACGGCACGGCACATCACCTGGGACTTGACGTTCACGATGTTATTCACAAATACGAACCCTTCAAAGCCGGCATGGTTTTTACATGTGAACCAGGAATTTATATCCGTGAAGAAGGAATTGGAATAAGGCTGGAAAACAATATCCTCATCACCGAAAACGGTCCGGTTGACTTGTCCTTCAACATACCGGCTGAGCCGGATGAAATTGAAGCATTAATGGCACAGCGATAATTTTTAAAATTAATTTCTTCGAAATGAATACAATCACATTCAGGAAAAAAACAATTCATTACAAAGTTGATGGCGATGGTGAAGCGCTGGTTCTTTTGCACGGTTTCATCGAGTCGATGGCAATCTGGGATGATTTTACATCTATTTTGTCGAAAAACTTCAAAGTCATCAGAATTGATTTACCCGGCCACGGGAAAACTCCTTTGATCGAAAAAACTCATTCGATGGAGTTGATGGCAGAAAGTATAAAAGCAGTGCTCGATGGTCTTGGGGTAAAAAGTTGTGTTATGGTTGGCCATTCGATGGGGGGCTATGTTACCCTTGAATTTGCCAAACAATATCCGGAGTTGCTCAAAGGCATTTGCCTGTTTCATTCACATGCTGCTGCCGACACGCAAGAAGCTAAAGAAAACAGGCAGCGTACAATTGACATGATAAAGCTGAATCGTAAAGGATTTATCAAGCAGTTTATCCCCGATCTTTTTGCTGAGGTTAATGTATTAAATTTCACCGCAGACATTGATCGCCTGTGGCATATTTCCGATAAAATGAGCGGCCAGAGTATTATTGCTGCCCTGCAAGGGATGAAGGAGCGCTCCGGCAAACTCGATCTTCTGCTCAATACCACCATTCCCGTGTTATTTATCGCCGGAAAGGAAGATATGCGCATTCCGGTGCAAAATGTACTTGCGCAGGCCATTTTGCCGCGCCATTCCGAAGTGCTGGTTCTTGCCGATGTCGGGCACATGGGATATATTGAAGCCAGACAAAAGACACTCGAAATGATTGTTTGCTTTGCACATAAGCAATTCCGGTAATTACAAAAAAAATCCCCCGGATACCGGAGGATTTTACGTTGAGATCAAATTTATTCTTATTTAATCCCTAATTTTTTCTTGACAAGTGGCATGATATCATCGCTGGGAGTTGCATAAAGCAACAGGCCATCCGTGCTGTTAAAAATGTAAGTGTATCCGCTTTCTTTGGCTACATCTTCAACTGCTTTACGGGCTTTTTCGATGAGCGGGGCTGTCAACTCATCCTCTTTACTCCTGAGGTCTGTTTGAGCCTGTGTATTAAATTCTTCCATTCTTCCCTGGATATCCTGAATTTCTTTTTCCTTGGTCTGACGGATGATATTTGACCAGGTAGCCTGGTTTGCCTGGTAGTCCATGTACTTGTTTTCCAACTCGGCTTGCATTGTTGCCAACTGGTTTTGCAATCCTTTTGCGTAAGCTTCATAAACTTTCATGATCGAATCCTGACCTGGCATGGCACTGTAGAGTGTAGCGAAGTTTACATGTCCGAATTTTTGTTGGGCTTGTGAATGGCCTGTAAAGGCAAACGAAACAAACACCAGTACTGTTAAAATTTTTCCTATTCTACTCATTTTAATTGTTTTATGATTTCAAAATTAATTTTTTCGGCCACAAAAATAGTCTAATATATTGAATTTCTGATAAATTCCTGTAAAAATATGATTGGTAACATGTTAACCGGTGGTCTACTCTTTCTTTACCCCCATGATACTTCCAATCTGATCCAATACTTCATCGCTGATGTTGTAACGCGGATTAACGTACATGATCACCGGACCACTTGCCTTGTCGAATATGAAGGCATAGTTTTGCTTATTGGCAATTTCTTCGATAGCATTGAAGATTTTTTCCTGAATCGGCTTTACCAATTCCTGTCGTTTTTTGAACAGATCTCCTTCCTGTCCAAACCGTTGTCGCTGTAATTCTTTGGCTTCACGCTCTGCCTTTATGATTTCTTCCTCACGCTTTTTCTTCAGATCTTCCGGGAGAAGAACTGCATCGGCCTGGTATGCTTTGTACATTTGGTCAATCTTGGCGAACTGCTCTTCGATTTCGGCCTGCCAGGTTTTGGAGAGATCGTCAATCTCATTTTGTGCATCCTGAAACTCAGGGATACTCTTCAGGATGTAGTCGCTGTCTACATAACCGAATTTCTGCGCAAAACCGTTAGCAGTAGCAAGGGTCATGATTAGGATGATTGACAAAAATACTTTGGTGATGAACTCATTTTTTTTCATGATTTTACCTCCTATTGATATTATTTTTTAATTATTTCTTTTGTTATCAAAATGCATTCCAAAAAAAGTGACCGTCCACCACGGGATTAATCAATGGACTGGTTGATCGAAAAGTGGAATTGTGCCCCGTTGGCGTTCGGCAAGCCGGGTACTTCATCAAACCCATAACCCCAGTCGAGGCCAAGGATACCAAACATCGGCAGAAAGACCCTCATGCCAAATCCCGCTGCACGATAAACTTTAAAAGGATTGAATGATGCAAAACTTTCCCAGGCATTTCCAGCTTCCAAAAATGTTAGCCCGTAAATGGTTGCACTAGGATTGAGTGAAAGTGGGAATCGCAGTTCAAATGTATATTTGCTGTAAATTGTACCACCAATATTGCGGTTTTTGTAATACTCCGGGGTGATGGTTTCATTTCCATATCCACGCATTCCGATCAACTCGCGGCCATCAAGGTTATTGTAGCCGGATAATCCGTCGCCGCCAAGGTAGAATCGCTCGAAAGGAGTAACTCCTATGTCTTTGTTATAAGCGCCCAGAAAGCCAAATTGTGTTCTGAAACTCACTACAAGGTTACTCACGGGGTTAGTGTAGAAGTTGGCTTTTATTTTCCATTTGTGGTACTCAATCCATTTGTATTTTTCTTCAACACTCATCAGGTTATAATTCTTATCGCTAAAAGCAGAATAAGGCGGTGTAACAGTTAACGAAAGCGAAACCTCGGAGCCTGAACGTGGATAAATGGGAGCATCAATTGAGTTTCGGGCAAGGACTATGTTGTAATTAATATTGTTATACTGACCAGTCCCGCCGCCGAAGGAGAATACCTGAGCGTAGTTTTTCAGGTTGTAAACCTGTAGGTTGATAGCCTGGTAAAGGGTAAAATAGTCATCCGGCCACTCAAGACGTTTACCCAAACCGAAAGTAATTCCATCTGTTGTGAAGGACGACCTGAGAGGGCTGTTCTTGGGTTGCCCGTTTGAATAAAGCGAATGAAAATAGGAAACGCTGAAGGCATGTGGTTTGCGCCCCCCAAGCCAGGGTTCGGTAAACGAGAAATTGTAGCTGATGTATCCTTTTCCATATGACTGCAGCCTGACTGATAGTTTTTGCCCATCACCTGATGGGATGGGTTTCCAGGCATCCTTATTGAATATGTTTTTCAACGAAAAATTATTGAACGACAATCCCAGTGTTCCGATAATCCGTCCGTAACCCCAACCACCTGATAACTCAACCTGATCGGCTGAGGTCTCTTCCACTTCGTAAATTACATCTACAGTGCCGTCAGTTGGATTAGGCTGAACATCAGGCTTGATGGTTTCGGCATTGAAATATCTTAGCTGGGCCAATTCTCTGGTTGTACGGATAATATTTGAACGATTGAATAACTGCCCCGGTCGCGATCTCAACTCACGGATAACCACATTGTCGTTTGTTTTGTCATTGCCTTTTACCAGTACCTTACTCACACGCGCCTGCTTGCCTTCACGTATTCTTACTTCAAGGTCAATGGTATCATTTTCAACATTTACCTCAATGGGCACCGCCTGAAAAAACAGGTATCCGTCGTCAAGGTACAACGAACTGACATCAATGCCTGCCGGGTTAAATGAGAGATTTGTATTCAGTAGTTCCTTATTGTAAATGTCGCCTTTTTTTATTCTCAGGACACTGCTTAGGAATTCATCCGTGTATTTGGTGTTGCCAATCCAGTTGATATCCCCAAAATAATATTGTGGCCCTTCCTCCACCTCGATGATGATACTTATGGATTTTTCATCTTTTCGGTAAATGGAATCTTTAACGATTCTGGCATCGCGGTAACCAAGAGACTGGTATTTGCTGATAAGGTTTCTCTTGTCTTCTTCAAAATCGGTTTCAATGTATTTAGATGACTTGAAAATTCTAATCCTTACATTTTCATTAAAATAATGGGTGGCTTGATCGTAAATGCTGTCAAACTGCAGGGAAAGCACTGCTTTTGTAACGTCCCAGATCAGAATTTCAATGTCGTCCAACGGCCGGAACACACCCATTTCCTTGGTATTTTTGAGTGCACGTAAAGCTTGCTCGGTGGAAAGGTCCTTGTTTCCAGACAGCTCGATCTGGTAAATTTTTATTTTTTCTTTTTTATCAATATTGAAAATGAGGGTAACACTATTTACTCTTGAAGTATCAGGTATCTGATCTATTTCGACCTGCGTATCAAGGAAGCCCTTTTTTGTAAAGTAGCTGACAATGCGGTAACGTGCAGTAGCAACCATATTTTCGGTGACAACATCTCCGGCATTGATTTTTATTTCGTCTTTGAGGTTATCGCCTTCCGATTTTGATACGCCGTTGAAAGAATACTTTGACATACGCGGCCGCTCTTTCAGCTCGATATTAAGGAAAATCAGGTTATCCTTGACATCGGTGGCGGCAATGCTAACATGCTCAAAAAGTCCCTGTTTCCATAAATTGTTGATCGCATCCCGGAATTTGTCGCTGGGGATTTTAATTTTTTGACCTACAGTCAGCCCCGAAATCATAATCAGTACATTTTTGTCAAGGTATTCAATCCCTGTGACAGTGATACCGCCAATTTCATATTCAGATGGCTGCATGTAGTCAATCTGAAATTCAGTTTGTCCGATAGTAACTTGTGCGGATAAGTGAAATGAAAGGCTGATTAAAATTAAAGCCAGGCATCCCGAAAACCAGGACAACACGGGAAGATTAAAAATCGGTTTGAATAATTTCGTCATTTCAGATGTTTACTTTCTCACTGATTTGTTCACTGGTTTTTCCAAATCGTCTCTCTCTGCATTGAAAATTCACAATGGCCTGGTAAAAATCTTCTTTTCTGAAATCAGGCCATAACTTTGGTGTGATGTAAATTTCTGAATAGGCCAACTGCCAAAGGAGGAAATTACTGATCCTGAATTCGCCGCTTGTGCGGATCAGCAACTCGGGGTCGGGAAAATCTTTGGTATAAAGATGGTTGGAAATTACCGCTTCATTAATATCGTCAATGGCAAGCTCTTTTTTGAGAACACGACGGGCAATTTCTTTTGTAGCTTCCATAATTTCGTGATGAGAACTGTAACTTAACGCAAGGATAAGGTTCAGCCGTTTGTGGTTTTTGGTTTTTTCTATTGCCCATTGCAGATGTTCATATGTTTTCTTTTGCAGGGCAGTGAGGTTCCCGATGGCAAGCAAACGGATGTCATTATCAATCAATGTTTTCATCTCACTATCGATGGTTTTGATTAAAAGTCGCATGAGTGCATCCACCTCATGGCGGGGTCGCTTCCAGTTTTCGGTTGAAAAAGCATACAATGTAAGGAACTCAATCCCAATCTCAGCGGCAGCCTCGGCAGTTTCACGCACAGCCAACACACCGTTTTCATGCCCTAAAGTTCGCATCAATCCCTGTTTCTTTGCCCACCTGCCATTACCGTCCATAATAACGGCAATGTGTCTGGGCAACCTTTCCATATCTATTTTTTCTTTAAAACTCATCTGCTTGTTAAAGGTAAAACCAACATTGTTGTTTCACCGGATAGGATTTTAATATAATTTATCCTGGTTAAAAAGTTTGCAAAAGTAGCACTATTTGAACTAACGATCAAAATCAACGCAAGTAGATTTCTCACCAATGGTAAACCGGTAAATCAACGTAATGCCTGCAAAGGAATACCAGTCATTGTTCTGAGGATTTCCACGCTGCATGCCTGGTTGATGTTTTATGGGTGATGGATCCGAAAGTACTTGTCTCGTGCGGATTTCATCAGGTGATAGCTGGTTAAAATCAACATAATAATTACCGCTGATATCATCCAGATAATCAGTAAATGTTTTACGCATACCCCATTCAGCGGTCATTCCCAACCGGTTGGTAAGGCTATATTTAAAACCAAAACCAAAAGCCATGGCAAAACTGAAAAGGCTGTATTGATCCTCTTCACCCTGACCTTCAGTACCAATATCTCTCAGGTCAATTGTTTCTCCCTGGTACTCGGTTTTCGGGCTAAAACTAAAGAATGCCGGGCCGGTAAAAAGAAAGGGAGAAAAATAATACACATGACTACCAGAAAAATATTCAAGGAAGTTAAATTCAACAAGAGCCGAAAGTTCTGAAATATTCGAAGAAAACCTGAGGTTTCGCATCTCATTCACTTTACTTACCGCATCGTCTCCGGCTACTTCGCCACGAATCAACTGACCCCGCATTGCCCAGCGATCGTTAAAGTTAAAGCGAACCAGACCCCCAATAGCCGGACGGGTAAACAAAAACTGCTTACCCGGATTCAACTCACCCAGATAATAGGAGCCTCCGCCGAAAACACCAATATCAATGTCCTGTCCTTTCACCGGATAAAATGAAATAAACATAAGGATAAAAAAAACTGCTGCTATTCCTATTTTACGCTTCAAACCTATTCTTTTAATCAAATTTGTATGTCACATGATGAACTGAAATTCCTTCTTCAGGGGTTTCAACCTGGTATTCAAGCCGAAACCCGCTCATATCGCAAAATGTTGTACCAATACCGCTGATAATTGTATCGGAAAGGCTGTAAGTAAGATCAATATTTCCAATCGAATCGGGGATCATTATCAGGTTGAAATGGCTTCCGAAATTATTGAAATTATAAACCTTTATCCAGTTGAACGTGGTGCTGAATAACTCGCAGTTGATGTGGTATGGTGGAACAATCTGGTTAAATGGCTTTATCGTGTCGCTGGCTAAAAATCGGCCCTGATAAAAAGCATTTGAAAGAGGTTTTATTTCCACACGCCGGCTTGCCAATGCAGTATTGCCATCGGCATCTGTTGCCTTGTAATCAACCGTGTAAACGCCTACACTATCAGTGTTCACGGTTGAAAAGTCTACTATCATTTCAATTTGCTCAACTGATGTAAGGTCATCTTTCAAAATGAAACCCGGTTCGGTGAAATTGCATCCCGGGAACATAGTCAAAGGATTGCTTCCCTTAAGGATCAAGGTAGGTGGAATTTTGTCATCCATGACTTTTTCACAGGAATAAAAAGCAAGGAAAATGACGATAAGAAAAAGTGAGAATTTTACGAATTGTTGCATACTTGAAGAAAACCACGAAATTCAGCATTTTAAACTCTGGTTGTCCATTTTTAGTATGTATGCGTTACTGGAATGGTGCAATGGGCTGGAAAATGGGGAAAGGGGAAATGCATGCCCGGATGCGACTAAGGAGGATGTCATATCGCTTACTGCCTGCTGCTTACTTTCTGGCGCCCTACTCCTCCCTGAATCGGTTCCTCTGATCCTTACCCCAAAGGAGTTTTTCGCGAATGGTGCTGAAGAAATCTTTATTTTGGAGCTGGATGAGGTTGATTTTGAAATCGGCCCTTTTAATGATCATTTCGGCGGTGTGGTCAATTTGCCCGAATCTTGAGTCAAGACCAATCAGGTACTGCTCGTTGCGGCCTCCGATGGTAATCCGGATGGTACATTTATCAGGAATTATAATTGGTCGGACAGTGAGGTTGTGGCTGGCAATGGGAGTAATCACGAAGTTTTCACAATCGGGTGCTGCGATTGGCCCGAAACAGCTTAGTGAATAAGCTGTTGAACCGGTTGGGGTAGCAATCAGCAAGCCATCTGCCCAATAGGTGTTGAGAAATTTCCCGTCAACGAAAACATTGATTACTGCAAGTGAATGTGTGTTGGATTTTGTGATGGAGAACTCGTTCAGGGCAAAATTTAGTTGGCCAAATATGTTCCCATTGGTTTCCATGCTTAAAAGTGTCCGCTGATCAAGTGCATAGTCTCCGGAAATTACTTTATCAATTGCAGGAAGAATCTCATCTTTTGATATGCTCGATAAAAATCCCAATCTTCCCAGGTTTACACCGAGAATCGGAATCCCCGAATCCCTTACCAATGTAATGGTGTCGAGCAAAGTGCCATCACCACCAATCGAAAGCAGCATTTCAGCATCGTTCTTTAATTCTTCATGGGTGTTAAAAAGCGAAATGTTACTATTTAAAGCTACCTTAGATTCAATTTTATCATAAAATGGTTCGTAAATCAATAACCTGCAATTAAAAACTTTGAGCTTATCCAATAACTGCTGAAGATAAATTACCCCTTCCTGATCGATGGACTTCCCGAATAAAGCAACCTTTTTGATCATTTTGCCTGTATTAAACATGCAGCAAAGGTATCGGGATTTTTTAGAATGTAAACGAAAAAGATCACTCAAACAAAAATCCAACCGCTAACGCAATGCGATTGTAGTTGGTGTAGGTTCTGCGCTCAGTTCCGGATTCCCAGTAGTTTTCTGAATCGTAAGACAGCTTTTGAAACCGGTAGGATAAACTGATCAGCAAAGCGCTGTGCCGGGCAATTCCTGCTCTGATACCGGCGCCAGCGCTAAACATCAGCCCACCGTAGGTTTTAGTAACCTGGTTTCCCCAGTAATTGTTCCCCAGATTTTGTTCAAGGGTAAATGAATAACCTCCCTGAGCTATCAGGAAAGGTGAAAAACCTTCGTTGTCAAAAAAGTACCTGACATCGGCAAACATTGGTAATACTCCCCAATCATAGTATTCATAACCAACCCCAATTCCGGTGGTCAGTTCTGGCAGGAATTTATACCCATTGACCATGGTAAAAGATGAAATAACGTCGTTGTCATTTTCTCCCTGTCCGAATAATAGTCCTGCAGAACTGATATTGAAGTAGCCTATTGGCCTGGCTGTGAAATATTTTCCACCAGAATACACACCCATACTGTCAATCTCATGGTGATCATAGCGCCAAATACCGCATTCATTGGCAATTTTGACACCTTCAGCGCTGTCGTTATGCACAATTCGACCGGTTACAACAGAGCCGTTTTTAAGGTAAACAGCATCTCCTTTTAGCTTTTGGGCTGCCACATCCTGAAGCAGCAGCCCAACAGCAAGAACAATCATTGACCGTAAAACGAATTGTTGTTTAATCACGGAAAATCCTGTTTTAGTTTCCATCCGAAATAACCGGTATTGAACTCAATAATACGATTTCATTGTTGTTCGTATAGTCGTACTGATACAGACCGTCGGCGCCGATCATCATCAAAACGCCATTGAACGGAATCACATCGTAGGCTTTGATTTCGGGGAAATGGGCCAATTGATTCATGTGAATTTCCATCGGGTCGGTGGCGTCATAAACCTTCAATCCTGCATCACCATCGCACACAAAAAGTACACTGCCGTCTATGCCAAGCCCATGCGGATTAAACATAGGATAGGTTTTGACTAAAAATGGATTTTGAAGGGACGAAATATCAATCACATCCAGTTGGTTGGTAAAGCCAAAACATTGTGTACCTGAGCGCAAGGTTACATAAGCCAGATTACCCTGTACTACGACCGGATCACAAGAGTTGATGTGGTCAAACGCTGATACGAAAACCGGAGTAGCCGGGCTGGAAAGGCTGTAAACCAACATCCCCGTTGTTGTTCCCAAAAACAATTTGTCCTGATAAGGAAAGATGGTCTCAACAGCCCTTTCCAAAGAAACCTGATTGCCTGTGCTGATCCCGGGAATATTGGCGATATTGAACAGTTTCAGCGTGTTGTTCTGCACAACGTACATGTAATCGCTATAGATGGTAAAACGAGCCATTGAACCGGCAATTCCGGTTGAGGACATTCGATTGAAGGTTATTTCTGAGGATGCAAGGTTTGCAACACCCCACCCATCAAACGACACCCATTGTTTGTTATACGCATTGCCTTTTTCGATGGTTTCGGTGTGCTGTTTTACGTTCCATCCAACCACCACTCCTCGCTCAAAATCAAGATCAACGACGGGGAGTGAAATATCCATCGGAGGTAAAACATTGGGGAAAGCATTTTCGAGGCGATCTACCAGCACAGGAGCTGATGGATTAGTAATATCCAATGCAACCAGGTCGATGTAACTGTCGGCAAAAAGAATATTTTCGCGAATGGCCAGGTCTATATTGCCCGGAATCTCGATAAACGCAATTTTTTGTGGCGATGAGGGGTCAGTGTTATCAATGACATGAATTCCTTCGTTGATTTCATTGATGTAAAGCAGATTGTCCTTGAAATAGATCTTCCCGGGGTTGGATAGTTCCCGCGTTGCTGTAGTTTTCACTGAGCCTCTGAATTCATCAAAACTCATGTAAACAGGCTCATTGGCGGTGTAAGTAACCGTTTCATAAACTTTGTCGCGACAGCCGGTTGCGAAAAACATGGCTGAGAGCATCATTGCGAACATGGCCGTTGATAATTTACTCTTTTTCATAGCATGTAATTATTAATTTTAGTTGTTTAAATGATTGTTCAATTTTCAGGATTTTGCAGGCGAAACAATGAAGGACGCCATTTTTTAACCATTAGCGCCAGGTTGGTTCGCCTCCCACCACCTATTTCCATAAACCCTGAATGAAAAATGTATTTTTTATAATTTGTATCCAATTGTCAAATTTATTGTAAAAGTACTTACATTCACTTCTCCTTCTATACCGGTTTCTTCGATTTTCCAATCAGCAACGTTAGTGAAATCAACATAGTAATCAGCCCGAAATCCAAACTGAAGATTTGAATAGTCGTATTTCAATCCACCGCCAAGGATCATTCCAATCGCTAAGTAATTCAACTCATCAATATCTTTCAAGTCGTCGAAAATTTTGCTGCTGCTGACTAAATAATCAAGTCGGGGTCCAAAACTGATAAATGGAGAAACCGCCTCTTTAATCCGATATTTCAAATTAAATGTAGTGTTTATTGAAAAGTAATCTAAGGTCGGCTTTTCAGTCACTGTTTCACCTATTAAATCACCATTTATATTAGTGAGTTCTACTTCGCCTTTGCCACCTTTTCTGATCATACCGATGTTGCTCGATAAATTGTAGTATTGTTTATCCATGTAATCCAATCCGGTAAAAAAGGAATACCCTATTAATATTTCATTAAAAAATGAGTCATCATTAATTTCCTTTAGCTCCCAATCAAGTTTGGAAAAAGATGTGCCACCCTGAAATCTAATGGTTTGTCCGTTTGATAGCACTGCCATTGTTAATCCTATCAGAAGCAATCCTGTCTTTTTCATTTTTTCAAATATTAAAGTTTTCCGCGTCAATTATGATTAATAAAATTTTCATTGTCTTAAAGCTTAAACCTTAGTCCTGTCTGTACCGAAGGCCAGTATGGACTGGAGCTTCTGATGTTGAAAGGTTGTGTTTCATTCAGGAAGAAAATCTGGAACCCTGGCTGAAGATAAATGCTGATCAAATCACCGAGCTTATATTCCACGCCCAGCGATGTAAGCGACGAAAGCTGCATCCCGTCGGCTGTGTAGCTTGTGGACTGGCTATCGGTCAATTCACCGGAGTAGTAGTTGTTTGTTGAATACCACGTCTTAACCCCTTTCTCAAGCACCAAACCCTGTGAAGCATACAACCCAAACTTGCGACCGCTGATGATCGAAAACCTTACAGATAAAGGAACGCCTATGTAAAGGATTTCGCTGACATATTCTGTGTAGGCATTATTGACCGGATTGGTAGAAGCGGTCGTTTTTAAGCGGGTAAAAAGTAATCCGGTTTCAATCCCCCATTTTGCCGATAGCGCTTTGTTTACGGTAATTCCTATCGTTATGGGGTGTGTGTGTGTGGTGTTTTCCAGGTCTTCGAAACGCTTTGTTTCGGCAGCCAGTTCGTTTGAAAAGTAATCCTGGTTGAAATTTGCCGAATTTGATTCATAAGAAACTGACGGATCGCTTTCGGTATAGCCTGTTGTGGTACCATAGCCCAAACCCAGTTGCCAGCCTTTTCCCTTTGGTTTATCGGCAACGAAATCATCTTTTTGTAAAATCAGATCAAAATCTTTCAAAGCCTGTAGACTTTGCTCTGTTGCCCCAATTTCAGTGCTTTCTGCTTCTGCCTTGACATCCGCTGGCATCGGCTCCGCATCTTCTGAAGTTCCAGGCTCTGAAAGTGCAATTCGAATGTCCGACTCTTCCAGCAAATGATCTGATTCAACGATCAACTTTGAAGTACCGGTTATTTCGTTTTTCGGACTAGAGGAATGAACAACCACAGTGGGTTTTTCTGTAACGGATTTAAGTGAACTCGCTTCGGGGGTTGCATCAACATTTAGAGGATTATTTGCCTCAGGAACTACTGTTTCCAACTCCTTCAAAACCAAGGCGGGCTGGGTAATTTCAACAGTTGAATTGCGGTAAAACATCCATCCTGAAATACCAAACAGCAAAAGGAAAGCAGCGGCGGCGGCCAGCCTGGTGAAAAAGACAAGCCTTCTCCGGCGTTGCAGGCCTGCTTCTATCCGCGACCAGACAGCCGGAACAGGAGGGTAACTGAAATCGTTGAAAGATTCCTTTATCCCGTTCTCAAAGCTTGTATTTTTATTCTCTTTGCCCATTGTTTCTGTCGGCTGAAACTTTTGTTAGCAACTGTTTTTATTTCCCTTCATGATATGTCCTGAATTTTAACGGATCTGACATTATTATATCCATTACCATACTTTCTTTTTGCCCGTTTGAGATAAAAGTAACCCTTACTTCACTCTGAGGAGGATTTGTGTCAATACAAGAGTTACAAACGATACTTGTTGAGTCAACACAACTTTTGGCATCCATCCAGTCCTTAAGCTTTTTCAGGTTGTCATCTTGGTTGTTATTGTCAAGTGTTGATAGAAAATTGTCTATTAATGGACCTGTAGCTTCATAATTCTGACTAGCTACACATTCGCAAAATTTTTCATCGTCTGATGTTACATCCTTATCCTTTTTACATGAACTAATTGACAGGCAGGACAAGAGTATCACCAGGGTCACCAAAATTGATTTGTAATTCATAGTTGTGTTTATCTAATAGTTTCTATCTGTCGCCAATTCGTTTTTTCAACCAGGCCTTTGCCCTGGCGTATTGTGATTTGGATGTGCCTTCGCTGATATTGAGCATTTCGGCTATTTCCTGGTGAGAAAATCCTTCGATGGCAAACAGGTTAAAAACTGTCCTGAACCCTGCTGGTAATGACTGAATATGATTCAACAGTTCTGCCGTTTTTAGTTGTTTGAACGCATCAGGATAATCATCACTGACAGCGTAAGCCATTTCAATGTCAACGCTCTGTTTCAGTACATCCTTCTTTCTCAATATTTCAAGTGCGGTGTTGACCATTATTCTTTGCACCCACCCGTCAACCGGACCTTCCGACCGGAAGTGTTTCAGGTTTGTAAAAACCTTTATAAATCCTTCCTGCAAAAAGTCTTCAGCCATTTCGACATCTTCGGCATACCTCAGGCAAACTCCCATCATTTTAGGTGCAAAATGCTCATAAAACTGCTTTTGAGCATTGGTGTTACCTTTGAGGCATCCTCTAATGAGCTGTTCCATATCCATCAGAGGACGGCTTTGATTATTGGTTCAACATCGGTTAATTGATGCAGGGAGAAGCGAAAAAGTTGCACGGTCTGCTCGATGAAGTAAAATTTTATCATTGTCAAATATTAGGATATTTCACAAACAGTTAAAAGACTGGATTTTGAGAAGATTATTTTATTTCAGGATGAAGAAAAAACAAAAATCTATTTTGCGAAAAACATCAAAAATTAATCCAGTAAATTCAAATCGAAACCCTAAAACTCTGACAGGTCTTAATCCCGCACGTGCGGGACTGTCAGGTTTCCGCATGACCTACCAGGGATTTCAGGGAAGCAAGCTTCGAAAGAGATGGCAGCCCTGAGACTCTTTAGCTGGAAGACCTGTGAGGTCTTGGTTTTGTCTTGTTAAACGCTGACAGACCGGTATGGCGCTTTCAGGTTACACATGAACCCTGTCATTGTGCGCAGCTCCTGACAGGGTTTTGGCAGGGAAATGAAAAACTAAAGTGTATTTTTGAGATGGATAAAAATTCCGGATTCCCCTTTTTTGTTGATAGAGGCTTCAACCCTGAGCACCATATCGTAGTAAGTTACCAGGTCTAATCCGACACCGGCGCCAAGCAGCAGGCTATTGGAAAGGTCTTCAGCATCATAATTCCTGAAGGCTTCCACATAGCCTAAGTCGATAAACAGATTGGCATAGAGGGCATAGTGGATTTTGCTGAATTTTTCCGATTTGATGAAACCAATTGTACTTACCTGTGGCTTGACAAGAGGATATTTCAGGGTGTTTTTTGCCAAAATATAGCTTTGCCCGTCAATCACATAAAGCTCGTAACCCCGGACAAAATTACGGTCGTATCCCAACCCCTGCTGGTAATAATAAGGTTGGTCACGATTGGTCGATATTTTTCCGCTCCAGTCAGTGGAGAAGTAAATTTTTTTGGTTACTTCCCAATATTGTCTGTAAGATCCCAGTAACTCCATCATGCCCAGGTTGTCGGTTTTTGTAATTCCAAGGCCGCTTTTTGAGAGTTGGCCTGAAAAATAGTTTCCTTCAAGCGGATAAACCTTAGAATCGCGGTGATCACTGGTAAAGCGGTAATTCAGCGAGAAATATTCATTTGTTTTCAAGCCCTCGAAGGAATAATCAGGATTAAGCTTCAGCAAGGTATCTCCAAATGAATAGAAGTTAAATTTAAGTTGGAGATAGTGATAATGAAAAAGGTTTGGACGGTGTGAAAGGGTAAAGTAGCTATAGTAATTTTTAAAAATGTATTGGTCATCATCACGAACAAACTCTTGTTTATTACCGACAGTCTGATAAGCCACCTCGTGATTTTGAATCCAACCGATACCAAGTCCAGCACCGAGGGTCTGTTTTCGATTGATGTAGGGGACATAGTAGCTGATTTCATACCGTTCATCATAACCAAAGCGAAGCAATAGCCGGAGAGACTCCATGCGACCACGGTTGTTTTCTTTGGTTAAAAAGACGCCGTAACTGATCCGTTCGAAGTTTTTGTCTTGCCACCAGGTATTAAGGTTTCGGTCTGAAATTTCAAAAATCGGAAAAGGCCAGATGTACCACCGTTCAATAAAATCCAGGTGAACCTCTAAATGGCAGGGATTTCCACTGGTTAAGGCTGAATCGCTGATATTCACGAAATTGAAAAGCGAAGTTTTCAATAAGTTTTGTTGAGAGATTTGAAAAGCATTACGCAGTTTCCCTGCTGAAATCGTATCACCAGCTTTAAAATTAAGTTCTCTCAGGATGATAAAATCTTTCGTAATTTTATTTCCGGTCAGTACAATCGTGTCAATGATATAGAGAATGCCAGCGTCGGTCAGATCAGATTGAATGATAATGCTGTCTGCAGAAGCTTGAGGAGTGAGATGCCCGAAATGATGGTTAGCCAGCGCTGAACCGGTAACTATCATTAATAAAAACAGCATCAACCCTTTCATCATTCCAATCATTTTTTAGCCGGATCATCCGTAATTTTTGCTACTCCTCAATTAAGTCTCCAGGTATCTCATCAGTAAATCATATCTTTCGCGCAGCATGGTCTCATTTTTTTCGTTGTCGCCAAAATAGAAACTGATATCATACCCATATCGTACAAATGTTTGCATTACAGGTTCAAGGTTCATTCTGTTGAGTTTAAGCGTAACTTCCATTCTGGTGGAGTCGGGTATTGACTTTACTGCTGCATTGAGAATTTTAGCATCGTTGGCTTCTGCAATTCTGGCGATCTCACTCATCGAGTAATCATTTTGGTTCACCTCGAGGATGATTATTCCGCCTGGATTGTTTACTGACATGGTTTGTGCCAATTCGGTGAGTAACATCGGAGCAGTGATCAGACCGGCATAATACTTTTTTTCATCAAGCACAGGCAAAACACTTATTCGCTGTTCGGTCATTATTTTCAACGCATTGAAAAAATGCTCGTAATCGTTTATAAATGGTCTGGGTAATGCTTTGCATAAGGGCTCAATGATGCCGGAGTCATCAGCTGTTGCCATTAATTCGCTTTCCGAAATCAACCCTATGTAATTTTTTTCGTCAATTACTGGGAGATGAGTCACTTTGTTCTCATCCATCAATTTCATGGCCTTCGAAATTTTGTCCGATTTCCTGAGTGGTTGGATGAAGATACTCATCAGATTTTTAGCAATCATTGTGTTGCATTTTTAAAGTTGGTACCAAGTCAAACGAGAACGCGAAATTAAAATTTCAATTTTTTCCACATCAATGTTTACGTGGATTCATGATTAACCTATTCCCATTCCCACATTTCTTTATCCAGATAGTCATCGTTGTAGATTTTCAGGTAGCTTTCATACCTTGATCTCGCTATTTCACCGGCTTCAACTGCCACTTTCACTGCGCATTTTGGTTCGTGGATGTGTGTGCAATTTTTATAATGACAGCCGTGCATAACATTTCGCATCTCCGGGAATCGCTCAGCAATCTCTTCCTTTCTGAACTCTACAAGCCCAAACTCACGAATACCGGGAGTATCAATAATAAACCCCCCAAAAGAAAGCTGGTGCATTTCCGGGAAAGTGGTTGTATGCTTTCCTTTCAAATGATAAAAGGAAATGTCTCCGGTTTTGAGCTTCAGACCGGGCTCCATTGCATTGATCAACTGTGACTTGCCCACTCCTGAAATTCCCGAAAACAGGTTCACCTTATTTTTAATTTCTTCTTTAACCAAATCCACATTTTCACCGGTTAAGGCTGACACACTGAATGTTTTGTAGCCGGCTGCATCATAAATATTGATCATATTACCAAGCCGAAGGAGATCAGTCTCGTTATAAATGTCTAGTTTGTTGAAAACAAGGGCAGCAGGAATATGATACGCTTCAGCAGTAACCAGAAAGCGGTCAATAAACCCGACACTGGTACGGGGTTCTTTCACAGTGGCAACCAGCAAAGCCAGGTCAATATTGGCTGCAATGATGTGTGAAACCTTTGAGAGATTGGTTGATTTGCGGATAATGTGATTGCGTCGTGGAAAGATCTTTTTGATCAACCCAATCTGCTCCTCATCACGATAATCAAACTCCACTTTGTCGCCTACGGCCAGTGGATTTGTGGTTTTTATCCCCTTCATCCTGAATTTCCCCTTCAGTTTACATTCTGTTTTAGTGCCATCATCGGCCAAAACATTAAACCAACTCCCGGTAGATTTTATAATGATTCCCTGCAAAGTCGTTATTTTTTATTGGTAAATTGTTATTAGTTGTCTGTTGTGGATAAAAATTCTCATTTAAAATTGTAGTGTTTTTGGATGGGTTGCTTTACGTCCCAGACACATTGCAACCCTTCTATGAAAGTGACAAAGTCACCTGATTTAATTATGACTTCTCCCTCCTCAGTCGTCACAATGGCCTCTCCTTCAATGATTAGGCACTCCTCCGTGCTATCATATTTCCAATCAAAACGGGAAACTTCCTTTTCCCAGATTGGCCAATTTCTGATCCCTTTGTTCTGAACCTCGCTATCAGTTAAATTTTGAATGCGTATTTTTCCCATTAAAGCAATTTCGGCAGGTTTGAAATTAAATTATATTTGCGGTAAATTTATTGTTTTTAATGCGCTTAAATCAATAAACCCTCAAAATTATGAATTTTTCGAAATACTTACCCTTATTGATTGCCCCTGTCATTTTCTTTATTCTCATACTGTTAGCACGAAAAATCATGGAGAAAAAAGTGCTTAATTTATTCACCAGTGCTTACTTTTTTGGGCTGCTCACTGCCATTCCTATGATGCTGGCACTCTATTTTGTTTACGAGTACTGGCTTGTACATGTTCAAAGCCTGCGACGGATACTCTTTTTCTCTTTTGCTCTGATCGGGTTTCTGTCAGAGTTTTCAAAGTTCCTCCTGCTTCGCTTTTTTTACCTTCCCAAAGAATCATTTACCAAGCCTTTCGACGGTGTGCTTTTCTCCGTGATGATCGCAATGGGCTATTCAACCACTGCAAATGCCTATTTTCTGTATGACTGGAAATACAGTGATGACTTGCAGATCGTGCTCTATACCTTGCCTGCAGCAAATCTCTTCATCGGAATCATTCTGGGATTTTTTACCGGAATGGCAAAGTTCAGAACCAATTATTTCGATTCACTCACAGGCCTGACCGCCTCATTTTTCTTTTATGGGTTCTATAGTTTTTGTCTCATTTCGCAAGATTATTTACTGTTGGGATTGCTTGGCGGCGGGATTGTGATCATCTCCATGCTGCTTGCAGTAAAATCGCTGAATACCAATGTTAACAGCTTAATTTAAGAGGTTTTAAATGAAAATACCACCTTGTTAATATTTCATAAATTCAGTTTTGACAAAAAAAATGAAAAATTAAATCTGGCGATAAATGGTAATTTTGCACTTCAATTTGTTTTTCAGCAATTTAGATAATATAAATTTGAATTAAACATTTTTTATGGAAAGAATAACTGTAATAGGAGCCGGTAATGTTGGCGCTACCTGTGCGAATGTGATCGCCCACAAGGACCTGGCAAATGAGATTGTACTCGTTGACATTAAAGAAGGTGTTGCCGAAGGCAAGGCACTTGACATCTGGCAAACCTCTGCCATCAATAATTTTGATACGCGGGTGGTAGGTGTAACTAACGATTATTTGCGCACAAAGGGTTCGGGTATTGTTGTGATTACCTCAGGACTGCCGCGTAAACCGGGGATGAGCCGTGATGATCTGATTCGCACCAATGCAAAAATCATTGTGGAGGTCACTGAAAATGTGATTAAATATTCACCTGAGGCGATTATCATCGTAGTTTCCAATCCACTGGACGTTATGACCTATGCAGCATGGAAAACTTCAAACAAGCCCAGCCGCAAGGTTTTTGGTATGGCCGGCATCCTTGATACAGGACGTTATACTGCGTTTCTGGCTAATGCTCTTGATGTCTCGCCCAAAGACATTCATGCACTTTTACTTGGAGGTCACGGCGATTCAATGGTTCCGCTCCGAAGATACACCTCTGTGAAAGGCATACCCATCACCGAATTACTGACAAAAGACCAGATTGACAAAATCGTCGACCGCACCCGTAAAGGAGGTGGTGAATTGGTCAACCTGATGGGGACATCAGCCTGGTATGCCCCTGGCGCTGCGGCTGCCCAAATGGTCGAAAGCATTGTGGATGACCAGAAACGTATCTTTCCCGTTTGCGCCCGCCTGACCGGACAATACGGCATCAATGATCTTTACATTGGCGTTCCGGTAAAACTGGGCAAGAACGGAATTGAAGAGATATTCGAACTCAACCTGAACGACAAAGAGTACAAGTTACTGCATGACTCTGCACAACAGGTGCGCAGTGTAGTCAGGGTTCTTGACGATATGAGCCTTTTCCCACACTAGATAGTGGGATAATGTATAGTTTTGCAGGCACCTTTGGGAAAGCTTTCCGGGGTGCTTTTTTTGTGAGGAATAGGACGAATAAGTGTGTAAAAGATAGATATGCAGCACATCAGGTGGTTGGTTTGTGTTGTAACTACGGGCGAGGTTTTTAGGTAAAAAGATTGAATATTGACCATAAGACTCCATTGGAGAGCACTGAATTTTACCTGTCGAATCCTGAAGATGTAAACCTGATGTTGTCTTACAAACCCGTCAAAATATAGAAAACTGAAATCCCAAATGTTGAACGCAGAAATTTAAATACCGCTGGAGAAAGTTATTACCCGATCGCATTGATTATGTTTTTAATCTATACTATTTTTATTCAAATTTATCTCCTGTTGATCCGCATCAGCAGCTTTTTCAATCCGAAAGCAATGCTTTGGCTGGAGGGGAGGAGGGATATTTTTAAAAGGATGGAGTCAACAATCATCCACGACAGGCCGATAGTATGGTTTCATTGTGCCTCGCTGGGCGAGTTTGAGCAGGGGAGGCCGGTAATTGAAGCGTTCAGGGAGGCCTTTCCGGAAAAAAGAATTCTGCTCACCTTTTTCTCACCATCGGGCTACGAAATCAGGAAAAATTACACGGGCGCCGATTACATTTTTTACCTTCCGATTGATACGGCAAAAAATGCTAAAAGGTTTGTCGGGATTGCAAAGCCGACCCTTGCCGTATTTGTTAAATACGAATATTGGTTTAATTACATGCGGGTGTTGAAAAGTAAAAACATTCCCTGCATTTACATTTCAGCTATTTTCAGACCCGGGCAGCGATTCTTTAAACCCTGGGGGAGATGGCAATTGAAACAGCTAAAGAAAGTGGATCACTTTTTTGTGCAGAATGGAACTTCGGCAAATCTCCTGCATGGCGCTGGGATAAGCCAGGTAACCATCAGCGGCGATACGCGTTTCGACCGGGTTTCGGGAATAGCCAGTCGAAAGAAAGATTTTCCTTTGATTGAAACATTTGCAGGGGAAAATCACGTGCTTCTTGCCGGTAGTACCTGGCCTGCCGATGAAGAGATGATCACAGGGCTAATCAATGAAAATCATCCGGGATTGAAATTCATTTTCGCCCCTCATGAAGTGCATCCGGAACGTATCCGTTCGCTGATGAAAAAACTTCCGGGAACCTCGTTAAAGTTTTCTGAAGCCCGTGAGGAAAATGTTCATAATGCGAAGGTGCTGGTGATTGACAGCATCGGCATACTTTCCCATCTTTATCAGTATGCGACAATTGCATACATCGGCGGAGGGTTTGGCGTAGGGATCCATAATATCCTTGAAGCGGCAACTTTCGGTAAACCCGTCATTTTTGGCCCAAATTACAGTAAATTCCCGGAAGCTGTTGAGCTGATCGGAAAAGGGGGTGCATTCAGCATTAACACAACAGAACAATTTCTGCAGATAACTGCTGATTTGTTGAATGATGCAGCCAAACTCAGGAAAGCATCGATCATAGCGGGCGATTATGTAGCTGAAAAGTGTGGTGCAACAACGTTGATTATGAATTATCTGAAAAAAATCTAAAGCCTCGAAAGGGGGTGGTACTTCTCGATGGTTTCCTTGAGCAATCGAGTATCGAGGTGGGTGTAGATTTCGGTCGTGGTGATGGATACATGGCCAAGCATTTCCTGCACAGCGCGCAGGTTGGCGCCGTTTTCGACCAGGTGTGTTGCAAATGAATGGCGAAGTGTATGCGGACTGATGGTTTTATGAATGCCGGCTCGTTCAGCCAGGTCTTTTATGATGTAAAATACCATGACCCGCGACAGGCTTGCTCCCCGTTTGTTGAGGAAAACAATGTCTTCGTGCCCCTTTTTAATCTCGATATGCGGCCGGATGTTTTTAATATAATTGTTGATTTGTTTGATGGCCAGGTCGCCGATGGGTATCCAGCGCTGCTTGCTCCCTTTTCCAAGCACCCGAACAAAACCCAGGTCGAAATAGAGATCAGAAATCTTCAATGCAGTGCATTCCGACACACGCAAACCACACCCATACAGTGTTTCGATGATAGCAAGGTTCCGGCTTCCTTCAGGTTTTGATAAGTCGATGGCGTTAATCATTTTTTTTATTTCCTCCTGGCTCAGTGTGTCGGGAAGATGACGGGAGAGCCTTGGTGTTTCGAGCAGTTCGGTAGGGTCGGTGTTTACAAGGTCCTCAATCATTAAGTATTTGTAGAAAGCACGAATTCCTGAAATCGTTCTCGACTGCGATGATGCGCGTCCGCCGCTTTCGCCCAGCCATCCGACAAATTCCTCCAGGTGTTTCAATTCAAGGGTTTCAGGTGAAACGCTCTGATGGTTATTTTCCTCAAGATAACGCACCAGAAGACGTATGTCGTGCATGTAGGCTTCAACGGTATTGGCCGAGAGCGACTTTTCGAGTTGCAGAAACGATTTGAACCCCCTGATGTAGATTTCCCAGTTCATTTGATATTGGATAGTGCCTGGTTCGTTATTTATTTCTGAAAATTTCGGGGAGCATTAATATGAGAATTGATTAAGCAGCAGTTTTAATTTTTCTCCAGTTGTTCAACAATCTTTCCCACCAGACGGCTGGCGCCAATGCGGAAGAAATGCTTGTTGAGCCAATCCTTGCCCAACACTTCTTTTACCATGAGGTAATAATGAATGGCGTCGTTGGGTTCGGCAATTCCACCGGCAGCTTTTATCCCGATCATTTTTCCTGTTTTTTCATAGTATTCCCTGATGGTGTCGAGCATGATCAGGAAGGATTCGGGGGTGGCTGCAGGTTTTATTTTGCCGGTGGAGGTTTTCAGGAAATCAGCTCCGCCGTTGATGGCAATTTCACATGCTAAACGAATATTTGCTACGGTCTCCAACTCTCCGGTTTCCAAAATGACTTTCATTTTTGCCTTACCACAAGCAACTTTCATCGCTGAGACTTCATTTAACAGTTCTTCAGGTTGGTTCATGAGCACCTTTTCGCGCGAAATCACGACATCAATCTCATCAGCACCCTGGCCGGCACACCATTCCACCTCCTTCACCTTGAGGTCAACCGGCAGTTGACCCGATGGGAAACCACCGGCGACCGTTGCCACTTCGATGGATGTTCCCTCAAGGAATTTTCTGGCAGGCAGGATAAAAGGCATATAAAAACAGACTGCAGCTACCGTGCAAGGTACACGATGTTTTTCGGTTAAAGTGCCGGCGTAACCGCACAATTTGGATATTTTATCTTTGGTATCACTGCCCTCGAGTGTGGTAATGTCAATCATTCCGAGGATTTTACCAAGCATCTTGATTTGATCTTCAATTGAAAATTGCTGCCGGGCTATTTCTGCAGCTCTGGCTGTAAGTTCATTGTAATTAAGACTGTAAGGATTAAATTTGGTCATCGTGTCAATTATTGATTATCTCCATTTCAAAGTTTGTCATTTCATCGGTAGCTTCAAAATCATATTCAGGATAGCTGTATAGTGGAAAACGTTTTTCAGTAGCGCCGATCGAATATCCGTAAAGGGTCTGGTATTCGTTCACATCTTCACCCAATTGGTCAAACTGGCGGATCAACTCAGCAATTGATTTCGACTCGACGATAACAACTTTTCCCATTTCGTCAATTACAGGGCTGTGCCTGCGATTGGGGTCATGGTCGAACTCGAGAATCCGACGGCCATCTTCAGTAATTCCAATAGTCCGGAAAGAGAGACTTTTGCCTACGCCCGGCATATTGAGCACGTTACGGTCGGTACCTAAAAACGGCGCCCCGGCTGCAGCGCGCAGGTGGTTGATTTTTTTAACCATTTGATTTCCATCAATCGGATGTCCTGAAAAATGTTCCATAAAACTCTTCGGGATTCTGCCAATTGCTTTCTCTTCTATCTGCTCCTGCATGGCTCTTGCATTTGTGGCAAAATTATGTTTATTTTCACTAAAGCCTTTTACCGAAAAAGTGTAATAGGTCAATACTCCGATGTCGTTAAGCACTTTTCGCAGTTTTGCCGTATGGCCGCGACGTGCGGCTGCCACAGTGAATACTTGCTGGTTGGTGACAATCCACCCTGCCGAGAGCAATTTTGATACAGCCTTTTTGACCTCCGGTGTGATTTCCATGGCCGATTCAAAATGTGTTTGAATGACAAACTGAGCGAAACCGATACCGGAAGCTTTTTCTCTGAATCCGGCCAGGATACTGATCAAATCAGGAGTGATGCGCTGAGGGAGATAAACCGGTAGTCTTGTACCCAGCCTGATTCTTAGCATCTCAGCCAGTTTTTCGCCTTCGGGGCGGTTTTCGTTGGCTGTTTTTTTTCGTAATGCCATGTCATACACTTCATCAAGTATCAGTTGCAGTGAGGCATCACGGCTCATCAGTGCATCGCCTCCGGTGATCAGAATGTCGCGCAACTGGGCGTCATGTTCAAAATAGGACATCAGACGTTTCAGTTTTAATGGCCAGGTTTCCCTGGGTGCCAGGCTTTCGAGATTGAAGTTCAGGTGACCGCTCTGGAATTCGTACATGCGCTGGCACGAAACGCACAATCCGCCACAGGTGCGTCCTGCTGTATCAGGGATCAAAATGGCCACTTCCGGGTACCGTCGATGGATGTTGCGGTAAGAGGGGAGTATCCATCCGGCGGCATTGGGTTTCCCCGGCTCCACAATATCTTCCTTTTCCCACGCAACAATATGTCCGTATTCCTCAACCAGTTCTTCACTCATAAAAACGTAATCCCTGATGGCCAGGTCAGCGCCCGCAAGCTCGGAAGGTGCATCCACATTGAGCAAAGAGAGATAATACGGATTCACGAAAACCGGAATTTTCTTCAAACGCGCTTTCTCCATGAGTTCCAGTGTTTCCTGGCTCAACGAATGATCAAGCATTTCGTTGAGCAGTTCTGGTGTGCGAATGGCAAATTTCAGATGAAAATGACTGGTATCCCACCACTGCAGAGCCCGCTCGTATTTTTGCTCCCGGGTCATCCCTTCGTCAAAATAGTACCGCGAACTTATCCCGACTCCCTGCTCAAGACGTTGTATAATTATGCCAAGGATTCGCATTTTGTTTGATTGCCTCATTTTTACTACCTTGCTCTCCAATCCTGACTGGTGCCGGCTCATCCAATGTTCCACCAGTTCCCTTGCCGGTTTTTGTGGTTTAAGCTTTCCTGAAAACTGCCTTAGGAGTTGAAGCATGTCATAGAAGTAATCATCATTGGCAAAACTGCGGCCCGTATTTGCGGCATCCCAAAGATGACCAAAAGGTTGGTTGATAATGATCTCGCCGCGCAAATTGAGGTCTTCAAAAGTTCTGCCCTCGTTGCTTATGTAATCAAGTATTCTGATGGCGGCAATTTCCTGCCATTCCAACTTCTCGAATGCTTTACGCCCGGAAGTCCTTTCCTCGTAAAAACTGAGGGCATGATCACGTCCGCTCAGAAATGACAGCACCCATGCTTTCAATCCGGCGTTTACCTCATCGGTACTTTTTGCATGGGAAAATAACTCCTTGATTTTTGGATTCTCCTCAAGAATCGTCCGGACAATCTTCTGTGATTTAATCCCGATCACAGGTTTTATTCTTTGTGCTTTACTCATAATCAATTAATTGTGCTGCTGTCTAATCCTACCCGCCGCTATGCTACCGTGCAAAAGTACTGTTTTTAATTTAGAAAATCAACCCCGGCATCTGCAAAAATAGGAAATTGCAATGTATGAATCAATTGTTTGTGAATCTAAAACACTTGTTTGTCAGGCAAGTATAATTTTGATTTATGCTTTTGTTAAAGATTTCTAATTTTGAAGCCGGAACACAAACCTCTAATTCATATTCTAAACCACCTTGTATGACTAAATACTTGATGATTTTATTCGCATTTTTGTTAAGTTGCAATCCAATGAGTGAAGAAGAAAGAATTGCTCTGAAGGCTTTGCAGATCCATGCGGGGATTTTAACCATCGATTCACACACCGACACGCCGTTGTACCTCACCAGACCGGGCTATGACTTTGCTTCCCGTCAGGATGCAAAATCGCATGGCAGCAAACTGGATATTCCGCGGATGAAGGATGGCGGGTTGGATGCTGTTTTTTTTGCCGTATTCGTTGGCCAGGGTGAACGGTCGGAAGCGGGCAATGAAAAGGCTTTTAAGCGAGCAGAACTAGTGTTTGACTCAGTTTTGGCAGTTATTAGCCGAAATTCCGGAGAAGTTGAAATAGCTTTCAATCCTGAGGATGCTTTTCGTCTGAAAGAGGCCGGGAAGCGAGCCATTTTTGTTGGCCTCGAAAACGGTTATCCCATAGGTAATGACCTCTCGCTGATCAGGCATATTTACGACCGTGGCGCCAGGTACATCACGCTGTGCCATACAGCAAACAATGATATTTGCGATTCTTCAACTGATTCGACCGAATTCAACGGACTGAGCGAATTTGGTGAAAATGTAGTCCGGGAAATGAACCAACTGGGGATGATGATAGACGTTTCACATATTTCCGACAGCGCTTTTTTTGATGTGATCAGATTGTCAACTGTTCCTGTGATCGCTTCCCATTCGTCGGCTCGAGCAATCTGCGACAACCCCCGGAATCTCAACGATGAGATGCTGGTGGCTCTGGCCGGAAACGGCGGTGTGATTCAGGTTTGCCTGCTAAGCGATTATGTAAAAAAGATGCCTCCAAATCCTGAACGCGACAGCGTGATGGCAGGGCTCAGGGTAAAATATCGCAACTACAGCGAACTGTCTGATGCAGAAATGGATTCGGCCAGAGTCGAATGGCGTGCCATGAACCAAAAATTCCCACCTAACCTCGCTACCGTGAAAGACTACGTGGATCATATTGATCATATCGTTGCGGTAGCCGGAATTGATCATGTGGGGATCGGCAGCGATTTTGACGGCGGCGGCGGTCTTGAGGATTGTTTTGATGTGAGCCAGTTCCCGAATATAACCATCGAGTTGGTCAGACGCGGTTATTCCGAAGAGGACATCCGAAAAATATGGGGAGAAAACCTGTTTCGGGTGATGCGGGAAGTGAACAGCAAGGCGGGATCTGAAGGGATTAATTACACTTCATTAATTAAAAAATAATGAGACAATATCTTGA